>NZ_JBFOCS010000065.1:0-219460 GCF_040907905.1 Aeromonas sp. s13
TGCGTTGAAATACAGAACCCCCGATGCAGTACATAGGGGGTTCTGAGTAGAGAAATGCTAGTTGAAAATGTGTAAACCTATTTCAGGACTAGACAGTGAGCAATTACCAACCTTTTACCAGGCCGCCTTTGAACAGCTCGAGACCTTTCTTGTAGACATCATCGGTCTGGAAAGCTTGTACGAACTGTTTGACCTTCTCGTCATCCTTGTTGTTGTCGCGGGCGACGATCAGGTTGACGTAGGGGGACTCTTTGTCTTCAACAAACAGGCCGTTCTCGGTCGGGGTCAGACCAATCTGACCGGCGAAGGTGTTGTTGATGATGGCCAAGTCCACGTCTTCCAGCGAGCGCGGCAGTTGGGCTGCTTCCAGCTCGACAATCTTGAAGTTGCGCGGGTTGCTGGCGATATCCAGCACGGTGGCTTCCAGACCGGCGCCATCCTTCAGGGTGATCAGGCCCTGTTTGGCCAGCAGGATCAGGGAGCGACCCAGGTTGGTCGGATCGTTCGGTACCGCGATCTGAGCGCCATCTTGCAGCTCGCTCAGCGCCTTGATCTTCTTGGAGTAACCGGCAATCGGGTAGACGAAGGTGTTGCCAACCGGCACCAGCTTGAAGCCGCGATCACGCACCTGCGCATCCAGATAGGGTTTGTGCTGGAAAGCGTTGACGTCGATGCTGCCATCGTTCAGCGCCACGTTCGGGGTGACGTAGTCGGAGAAGTTGACCACCTCGACTGTCAGACCGTATTTCTCTTTGGCTACCTTGGCAGCCACTTCAACCAGTTCGGTCTCCGGGCCGGCAATAGCGCCCACTTTCAGAACCTTGCTCTCTTCTTTTTGACCGCAACCGGCCAGAACCAGACCAGCCAGCAGCGCAGCCGCAACGGATTTGATGCCAAATTTCATAAAACCTCCTGTCAGAAATCGACGATTAACGATGATCACATTTGTTGACCAGGCGCTCACCCGCGCTCTGGATAAGTTGAACCAGTACTACCAGGATAACCACGGTCACCAGCATGACGGTCGGGTCAAAGCGCTGATAACCATAACGAATACCCACATCCCCCAGACCACCGCCACCGATGGCCCCGGCCATGGCCGAGTAGTTCACCAGAGTGACGAGGGTAATAGTGACGCTGTTGAGGATGCCGGGCAGAGCCTCGGGCAGCAGCACCTTGGTGATTATTTGCAGCGGCTTGGCGCCCATCGCCTTGGCCGCTTCCAGCAGGCCGTCCGGCACCTCCATCAGGGCCCCTTCCACCAGACGGGCAATGAAAGGGATGCAACCGACGGTCAGCGGCACGATGGCGGCGATGGTGCCGATACTGGTGCCGACAATCAGCCGGGTCAGCGGAATAATCGCGACCAGCAGGATGATAAAGGGCACCGAGCGACCCACGTTGACCACCATGCCCAGAGTACGGTTGAGCAAGGGGTTGGCCAGGATCTGGCCCGCCTTGGTCACATGCAGTGCCACGCCGAGCGGCAGACCCAGCAGGCAGCCAAACAGGGCGGAGGCAAACACCATGATCAGGGTGTCGCCCAGGGCCGTGATGAGCAGATTAATCATGGCTTCGGACATAACCCATTACCTCCAGCTGAATGTGGTTGTCGATAAGGAACTGCTGGGTGGCCTCGCATTGGGCTTCATCCCCGAACAGCTCGGCCAGCAGGAAACCGAATTTGACGCCACCTGCGTATTCGATGTCTGCGCTCAGAATGCTGATGTCGATATTGAAACGGCGGCTCGCCTCGGAGATCAGCGGCGTATCGACCGTGCTGCCGGTAAAGCCAAGCTTCACCAGCGGGTAGCTGCCTGGCACCCGCTCGCTGCTCATCCGATCCTGATACTCCTGCGGTACCTCCAGATGGATGGTGGAGTGGATGAAGTCACGGGCCAGCTGGGTCTTGGCGTTGCTGAAGAACCAGGCCACTTCGCCCTGTTCGATCAGACGGCCGTCGCTGATGATGGCCACTTCGTCACAGATCCCCTTCACCACATCCATCTCGTGGGTGATGAGCAGGATGGTGAGTCCCAGCTTGACGTTAATCTCCTTGAGCAGGGTCAGGATCGAGCGGGTGGTCTGCGGGTCGAGGGCCGAGGTGGCCTCGTCACAAAGCAGTACCTTGGGGGCCGGAGCCAGTGCGCGGGCAATGGCGACGCGCTGTTTCTGACCGCCGGAAAGCTCGGACGGATAGGCCTGGGCACGGGCTTCCAGCCCGACCAGCGCCAGCAGCTCGGCAACCCGTTGCTGGATCTTCTCTTTGCTCCAGCCTGCCAGCTCCAGCGGAAAGGCGATGTTGGCAAACACGGTACGGGAGGCAAGCAGGTTGAAGTGCTGGAAAATCATCCCGATCTGGCGGCGAGCCTGGGTCAGATCCCGTTCGCTCAGGGCGACCAGATCCTGGCCATCAACGATGACTTGACCCTCTGTCGGGCGCTCCAGCAGGTTGACACAACGAATGAGGGTACTCTTGCCGGCACCGGAGGCACCGATCACCCCGAAAATTTTGCCTTGGGGTACATGCAGACTCACATCACGCAGGGCGTGCACGGCGTCACTGCCTGTACCGTAGACTTTGTTGAGACCGATCAACTTAATCATGGATTCTTCCGTGCTAACAGCCTTAAAGCACAGGGCGCTACAGGCGGGGATATTGGGCAGAGGTTCCACTGGGTTACTCTGTCATCATGGAGGATGATGCTAAGATGTCTGGATGGCCATGTCAATGTATGTTTTTACGTCTAGACGTCTAAAAAAGTTATAAGGATTTCTGTCAGGCGGATAACGATCAGGATGGTAGTGTTGCTCTGCCAGATCCTGTTTCGTCCCTGCGGCAGATAACCGAATTAAAGATGGTTTATGCCGGGTAAAGGCTGGTTTTATTAGTGTGTCAGCCCGTTTCTGTCCATATCGGCTATCGAGCCTGATACTCCTCCATCGTTGCACAAATTGCTGCACAAATCGTTCCCTATTCGTGACCGGATCACCTGATCGCCACTTTGTCGGTGTCAACCTTGATGCAGCGCAAGGGGGGCTCGGATAGGGATTGGGTCGGTGGCGCCGGTTTTTTATACTGATGATGTCGACAAGCATGGAGGGCAGTGCGATGAGATTCCAACAGATCAAAGAGTTGCTGCACTATCTTGAACAGGTTCACCATCAGCTCGGACTCTGTTACGGGCGTTTGACCAGTCAGGTGGACAGCGAACGCAGCCGGATGTTGCTGGTCTATCTGCAAGGGCGTGAGGATGCGGCCAGTGCCCATCTGCACGAATATGCCGCTCAGCTGGGAGAGGCGGTCAGGGAGACCTGGCTGAACCAGAGTTTCAGCGAGGATATGCTGCCTGCCATTACCCGCTTCGAGCTGCCGGTATCAGTCCAGACCCAGGATATCGTTACTCAGGTATGCCGCTGGGAAGAGCAGCTGGTGGGCGAGCTGAGCCATCTGGCCCGGGAGTGCCCGACACCGGCTACCACCGCTTTGCTCGAGAATCTGGCCGGGCTGGAGCAGACCCGCCTGACCCGACTGGTGCACGGGGTGCATCGACTCGACGACATGTAACGGGTGATAAGCGCCAAACACGCAAGATAACGGCCAAACAAAAAGGCCCGGCAGCAGTACCGGGCCCTTTCCATTGGATATCTGCTGACTTGCAGTGAGCGTCGGTTAGCCCTGCTGCTCGGCCGCGTAGAGGGCGGCCCCGATAATGCCCGCCTGATTGAGGCTGGCCGCCGGAATAAGCGGCGCCCGGGTCTCGATGCGATCGACAAACTTATCCAGCTTGGCTGCGCTGCCGCCCCCCAGAATGAAGAGGTCGGGGGAGAAGAGAAACTCGAGGCGGGCCAGATACTTGTTGAAGCGCTTGCCCCAGCGGTTCCAGGAGAGATCTTCCCGTTTGCGCGCCGCATCGGAGCAGTAGTGCTCGGCGACCATTCCTTCCAGCATCAGATGGCCCAGCTCGGTGTTGGGCAGCAGATGGCCGTTGACGAAGATGGCGGTGCCGATGCCGGTGCCGACCGTGATGAGGATGATGACCCCCTTGCGATCCTTGCCGGCACCAAAGCGCATCTCGGCCAGACCGGCGGCATCGGCATCATTCAGCACATAGCAGGGCTTGCCGGTGACATCGGCAAACAGATGCTCGGCATCGGTTTCGATCCAGCTCTTGTCGATGTTGGCGGCACTCTTGGCAACCCCGTTGTGGATGGTGGCAGGAAAGCCGCAGCCCACCGGTCCTTTCCAGTCGAAATGTTCGACCAGCGCCTTGAGGGTATGGGCGATGGCGGCCGGGGTAGCCGGTTGCGGTGTGGCAATGCGATGGCGCTCGCCAATCAATTCGCCGGTTTTGGTATCCACCAGACAGCCCTTGATCCCTGAGCCTCCAATATCCACTCCCAACATTTGCATCTGTGATGTCCTTTTTGTGTGCCGACCATTGTTGCTCAACCATGGCGTGCTGATCTTTGTGGGTCGGCAGAGCATGAAAAAACTGCTGCAATCCGGCAAGGGGCAGATCACTCAGGCGTGATCCGGCAGACCTTTTTCGATGCAACGGATCAGCAGGCGGGTTTTCTTGTTCGTTTCATCCTGGCGTCTGGCCAGCGTTGCCAGCGCCCATTCGATATGTTCGGCCACCATGGGCTCAGCTTCCGGCAGCGCTTGCTGCAGGGCTGCCATCACTTCCGGGTTGGCCGGGCCATTGCCAAGGGCGACCGCCAGATTGCGGCGCCAGCGTTGATAGCCGATGCGGCGGATCGGGCTCCCTTCGGTCTGCTTGAGAAACTCGCTCTCGCTCCAGCGCCACAGCGCCAGCAGGGGTGGTCGGTGCAGGCTGGGGCGCGGGCTGAAGTCGGGTTCCGGGCTGGCATCTGCGTAGCGGTTCCAGGGGCAGATAAGCTGGCAGTCATCGCAGCCGTAGATGCGGTTGCCCATCAGGGGCCTGAACTCTTCCGGAATAGGGCCGTCATTCTCGATGGTGAGATAGGAGATGCAGCGGCGGCCATCCACCACATAGGGGGAGACAATGGCGCCGGTCGGGCAGATGTTGATGCAGGCGACGCACTTGCCGCACTGCTCCTTCTCCACTGGCTGGTCGAGCGGCAGCGGCAGGTTGAGCAAAAGCTCACCGAGAAAGAAGAAGGAGCCGGCCGATTCGTTGAGCAGCAGTGAGTGTTTGCCAACCCAGCCGAGGCCCGCCTTGGCTGCCAGCGGCCGCTCGAGGATGGGGGCGGAGTCAACGAAGGGGCGCCACTCACCCAAGGTCTCTTCAGTGCCTTGAAACAACTCGGCGCAGCGCGCTTCGATGCGATCACCCAGCTGTTTGAGCCGGTTGCGCAGCACCTTGTGGTAGTCGCGGCCGAGCGCGTAGCGGCTGATATAGCCGAGGGTCGGATCGCGCAGGGTGGCGGCAAAGCCCGCCTCGAACGGCAGGTAGTTCATCCGCACCGACAACACCCGCACCGTGCCCGGCAGCAGCTCGTGGGGGCGCGCGCGCATCATGCCGTGGCGCGCCATGTAATCCATGCTGCCGTGATAGCCCGCATCAAGCCAGGCCTGCAATCTCGGCTCTTCGATACGCAGATCGGTGTCGGTGATGCCCGCCTGGTCAAATCCTAGCTCCCGTGCCCAGAGCTTGATATCGTGGGCCAGCTGGTGGAAGTCAGGTGCGCTCATGCGGCTTGGCCTGGCCGGAGTTTGCTGGCGTGGGTCGATTGATAAGAGGCGGGAGCCGTCATGGTAGAGATCATCAGGGGCGCGTTGGGCACAAAAGAGGGGGGCAGTTTACCACAGGGGCTGTGGCAGACTGAACAGATCCGCACACTGGAGCGCAACTGGGCCGCGCGTGAGGGGCAACCTCTCTATGCCCTGATGGAGCGAGCCGGTGCCGCGCTGCGCACCTATGCCACCCTGCATTGGCCCGACAGTCGCTGCTGGTGGATCTTCGTCGGCCCCGGCAATAACGGCGGTGATGGCTATGTGCTGGCTCGCCTTGCCCGCCAGATTGGCATCGAAGTGGTGGTGATTGCCGCCAGAGCCCCCGACCAACTGAAGGGGGATGCCAGACGGGCCGCCGATGAGTGGCTGGCGGCCGGTGGCCGGGTCTGGCTGGCCGAGCAATTCGATGGGGCGCAGCAGCCAGCCCCGGATCTGGTGGTCGATGCCCTGCTTGGCACCGGCGTCAACACCCCCCTCTCGCCGCTACTGACAAAGATCGTCGCAACAATCAATGGCTTGGCTGTGCCCGTGCTGGCAGTGGATCTCCCCTCCGGCCTCAACGGCGATACCGGCCGTGTCATGGGGACTGTGGTGCAAGCCACTAGCACCCTCACCTTTATCGGTATCAAGCAAGGGATGCTCACCGGCGACGGGGTGGATTGCGTCGGCCTGCTCGACTGTGATCCCCTTGGCGTCACGCCAGATGATGCTATGCAGCCCGCCGCCTGGCGTATCGATTATCCACTGCTAAGCACGCAACTGACCCCGCGCCAGCGCGCTTCCCACAAGGGCTCTTATGGCAAGGTGCTGCTGGTGGGGGGCAATCGCGGCATGCAGGGGGCCATCGTGCTGGCAGCCCGCGCCTGCCTGCGGGCGGGGGCCGGGCTGGTGCGGGTGTGCCAACATCCTGATCACCCGCCGGTCAGCCTCTATCAACCCGAGCTGATGAGCCTTATCACCGCAGATGACGAGGGGTGGGCGTCGGTGCGGGTCATCGGCCCCGGCCTCGGTCAGGATGAGTGGGGAATGGGTCAAATCGCCCGTTATCTCACCGATCGGCTGCCACTGGTTTTGGACGCCGATGGATTGAATTGGCTGGCGCAATCTCCCCGCCATCAGGATAATTGGGTGCTCACGCCCCATCCCGGCGAAGCTGCGCGCCTGCTGGGATGCTCCATTGCCGACATTGAAACCGACCGGTTTGCCGCCGTGCAGGCGCTGCAGCGGCGTTATGGCGGTGTGGTGTTGTTAAAAGGGGCGGGAACACTTATTTATGACGGCGAGCGGGTCGCTCTCTGTTGTGAAGGCAATCCCGGCATGGCAAGTGGCGGCATGGGCGATCTGTTATCTGGTATAATCGCGGCCCTTTTGGCCCAGGGCTGGTCTGCCACCATGGCAAGCTGGCTGGGCGCCGTGATCCACGGCGAGGCCGCAGATCAGGCCGCCGCTGACGGCGAGCGGGGCATGCTGGCGTCAGATCTGCTGCCGCTGATCCGCAAACTGGTTAATCCCGACACCATTACAAGTTAAAAAGAAGAACATGGCAAAACAGTTGATGATGACACTGCCGGACGAGGCAGCAACCGTGGCACTGGGTGGCCGTCTGGCACAGGCTTGCCAGCAGGCGACCACAGTGTTTTTGCATGGCACGCTTGGCGCCGGTAAAACCACCCTGACCCGCGGCTGGGTGCAGGGCCTTGGCCATCAGGGCAAGGTAAAAAGCCCGACTTACACCCTGGTCGAACCCTATGAACTCGATGGCTGGCAGGTCTACCATTTTGATCTCTATCGCCTGGCTGATCCGGAAGAGCTGGAATTCATGGGCATTCGGGACTATTTTGCCGCCAACACACTCTGTCTGGTGGAGTGGTCCGAGAAGGGCGAGGGCTGGTTACCGGCTCCCGACCTGGAAATTACCCTCACTTATGTAGGCGAGCAGCGCGAGGTTCTGATAGAGGCTCGCACTGCTATTGGCGAAGCCATTCTGGAACGGTTGTCATCTACGTGCGCTTGATCCTTGTTATTGCTCTCTCTTTGATGGCGTTACCCTCTTGGGCGAATCAGCTCAAGAGCGTACGAATCTGGCCATCACCGGATAATACCCGGGTGGTGCTCGATATGAGCAGCGCCCCCAATTACAACTACTTCACCCTCACCGGTCCGGATCGGCTGGTGATCGATCTGAAAGGGGCGAGCAACGCCGCCAATCTGGCGCGGATCGAGAACAACAGCGAACTTGTGCGCAAGATCCGCCAGAGCACACCGCTGGAGAAGGGCGGTCTGCGGCTGGTGATGGATCTCAGCTCCGCCATCAAACCGGTGGTCTTTCCGCTGGCGCCTGCCGGGCCCTATGGCCACCGTCTGGTCATCGACCTGCCTTATGAAGAGAAGCGCTCGGCGGCAGCGGTGCAATCCACGCCTGTCGGTGGCAAGGGCAAAGGGGTGGTGATTGCCATCGACCCGGGCCACGGCGGGGAAGATCCAGGCTCCATCGGCCCGCGCCGTACCTACGAGAAGCGGGTGACGCTGGCGGTCTCCCAGAAGCTGGCGGCACTGATCGACCGCGAGCCGGGGATGCGCGCCGTGCTGACCCGTCGTGGCGACTACTTCGTCGACCTCAACAAGCGTTCCGAGATTGCCCGCAAGGCTAAGGCGGATCTGCTGGTGTCGGTCCATGCGGACAGCTTCCACAACTCCACTCCGCGCGGCGCCTCGGTCTGGGTCCTCTCGACCAACCGTGCCAACCGCGAGATGGGCAGCTGGCTGGAGAAGCAGGAGAAGCAGGGCGAGCTGCTGGGCGGTGTCGGTAAGGTGTTGGCGGAATCCGATCCCAATCCCTATCTGGCGCAGACCTTCCTCGACCTATCCATGGACAAGTCCCGTGCTGAAGGATATGACGTCAGTCGCCAGATCCTGCGCTCCATGGGCAAGGTTGCCCGACTGCACAAGAAGGCGCCGGAACACGCCAGTCTGGCGGTGCTGAAGGCGCCGGATATTCCCTCGGTGCTGGTGGAGACCGGTTTTATCTCCAACCATGCGGAAGAGAAGCTGCTGGCCACTGCCAACTATCAGGACCAGCTGGCCCGCGCCATCTTCGAGGGGATCCGCAACTACTACCGCGCCCACCCGACCAAGGGGGCCATGCTGACCGGCAAGGGGCAGGTGAGCCAACCTGCTGCTACTCGCCCTGCACCGGTAGCCCGGCAGCCGGTGAGCCAGCCCAGGCAGGCACAGTCGCAGCCGGTGGTGACCAACAAGATGCCCGCCACCGCCCGCGACGGCGGTGCTGGGAGCGGCTCCGGAGTCGGGGTGATCAAGCCTTACTCGGCGGCTGCGCAAGAGAGCGGTGCGCCGGTCAGCAGTGTGGGCGACTATGACAAATCGCGGATGCTCCGCCATGTGGTCAAACGGGGCGAGAGCCTCTCTCGACTTGCCGAGAAGCATGGGGTGAGTCAGTCCACTCTGGTGGAGATCAACCAGCTGCGCAGCCGGGATATTCAGATTGGTCAAACAATCTATATTCCCCAGCAAGTGCAGAGCCGCGCTGCTGCTCCCGTTCGCAGTGACGACAAGTCGCAGATGCTCCGCCATGTGGTCAAGCGGGGTGAGAGTCTCTCCCGCCTTGCCGAGAAACATGGGGTGAGTCAGGCTCGGCTGGTAGAGATCAACAAGCTCAAGTCGCGGAATATTCAGGTAGGGCAGGTGCTCTACATTCCGCAAAACTGACGCGCGGGAGCGGGTGATGCCGCTCCCGTTGTTAGCGAATACCATCAGCAAGATTGAAATTCAGGAGTAAATGATGCCGATCCGTATATTGCCCCCTATCCTTGCCAACCAGATTCCGGTTGGTGGAGAGGTGGTGGAGCGGCCCTCCTGGAGCCTTAAGAGACTGACCATCCGCAAGATAGAAATTCAGGAGTAAATGATGCCGATCCGTATTTTGCCACCCATTCTGGCCAACCAGATTGCAGCCGGAGAGGTGGTGGAGCGGCCCTCTTCTGTGGTGAAAGAGCTGGTGGAGAACAGCCTGGATGCGGGGGCCGACCGGGTCGAGATCGACATCGACAAGGGGGGCGCCAAGCTGATCCGCATCCGTGACAACGGCTGCGGTGTCGCCAAAGATGAGCTGGTACTGGCGCTGTCGCGTCATGCAACCTCCAAGGTGGCCACGCTGGACGATCTGGAAGGGATCAACAGCCTCGGTTTTCGCGGTGAAGCGCTCGCCTCCATCAGCTCGGTCTCCCGTCTCACCTTCACCTCCCGTACCGCCGAGCAGTCCGAAGCCTGGCAAGCCCAGGCGGAAGGGCGGGAGATGAGCGTCACCATCAAGCCGGCGGCCCATCCGGTGGGCACCACGGTGGAGGTGGTGGATCTCTTCTTCAATACCCCCGCGCGGCGCAAGTTCATGCGCAGTGAAAAGACCGAGTTTGCCCATATCGACGAGCTGGTGCGCCGCATCGCGCTCTCCCGCTTCGATGCCACCCTGATCCTGCGCCACAATGGCAAGGTGGTGCGCCAGTACAAGGCCGCCAATACCGTGCCGGAGCAGGAGCGTCGCCTCGCCGCCGTTTGCGGCACCCCCTTCATGCACCATGCGCTGGCGGTGGAGAGCGAGCACAGCGACGTGCGGTTGTGGGGCTGGTTGGCGACTCCGGAGGGGGCAAGACCGCAAAACGATCTGCAATACACCTATGTCAACGGCCGGATGATGCGCGACAAGCTCATCAACCACGCCATTCGTCAGGCCTATGACGAGCTGCTGCCTCCCGATCGCTTCGCCGCTTATGTGCTCTATATCGAGCTGGATCCCCGTCAGGTAGATGTCAACGTCCACCCGGCCAAGCATGAGGTGCGCTTCCATCAGGCGCGGCTGATCCACGACTTTATCTTTCAGGCGCTGTTTACCGCGCTGCGCCGCGAAGGGGGGAGCACCGCTCATCAGGACACTCCGCTGGCCGAAACTCTGGTCGAGTTGCCGGTCAGTCCGCAGATTGAATATCCCGGTCAGGCGCCACGTCCCGAATGGTACGGTGCCGAGCACAGCTACCGGGCACCTGCACAGGTGCGGGAGGGGGGCAGTGGGGCTGGCCGAGCCAGCAATTATCAACCGCCCGAGCCCCCAAGCCGGGAGGCGATGCACGGCATGGGCGCTCTGCTCACTACGCTGCCTATCGCAACTGCGACTGAGGCTGCTCCCGCACAGTCCACCGACACGGTGCCGTCACCCAAACAGGGGGGATGTCGCGCCCTGACACTGGTGGAGCAGGCCTACCTGTTGATCGAGCGGGATAATCAGCTGGCCCTGCTCTCGCTGGTACGCGCCGAGCGGGTGCTGCTACGCCACTGGTTGCTGGAGACCTGGGGTCAGGGGCTGGCGGCCCAGCCACTGTTGCTGCCGGTCTCCTTCAAATTGCCGAAGAATTTGATCGCGCTGGTGACCGAGCAGGAGCGTTTGCTGAAACGGATGGGACTGGAGTTGAAAAGCGGGGGGCGCGACACCATGATCCTGACTCGGGTACCGGCTCTGCTGCGCCAGACCGATCTGGTTCGTCTGTTACCCGAATTGCTGCAAATTATCGAGGGCGGATCTGACAGTGATGCTGGTCAGCAGGCTGAAGTATTATGCCAATGGCTGGTGGAGCAGGGGATAAGCCGCGAGAAGATATACGATTTTTCAACTGCCAGTCGTCTGCTGACGGAACTTGTGACCGATTTCAGTGACCAACTGGCAGACATTCGCATGGTGCGCCCCCTTTCGCTGGCGACCGTGCTGGAGGAGTTTGAACATGGCGAGTGACTTGCCGACCGCAATTTTTCTGATGGGGCCGACGGCCTCCGGCAAGACGGATCTCGCCATTGAACTGTGCCAGGCGCTGCCCTGCGACATCATCAGCGTCGATTCGGCGCTGATCTATCGCGGCATGGATATAGGTACGGCCAAGCCGACTGCCGATGAGCTGGCGCGGGCCCCGCACCGGCTGATCGATATTCTTGATCCTGCTGTGAGCTATTCGGCGGCCGATTTTTGCAGGGATGCCCTGCGGGAGATGAAAGAGATCGCCGATCGCGGCCGCATTCCGCTGCTGGTAGGCGGCACCATGCTCTATTTCAAGGCGTTGCTGGAGGGATTGTCCCCGCTGCCCTCCGCCGATCCCGCCATTCGTGCCGTGATTGAGGAAGAGGCTGCCCGCCTCGGTTGGCAGGCGCTGCACGACGAGCTGGTGCGCATTGACCCGGTGGCCGGGGCGCGAATTCACCCCAATGACCCGCAGCGACTCTCCCGGGCGCTGGAGGTCTACCGCATCAGCGGCAAGACACTTACCGAGCTGACGCAGGTGCAGGGGGAGGGCTTGCCCTATCGGGTGCTGCAGTTTGCCATCGCCCCGAGCGATCGCGCCGTGCTGCATCAGCGGATCGAACTGCGCTTTGACAAGATGCTGCAAGGCGGCTTTGAACAGGAGGTTCGTGCGCTGATGGCGCGCGGCGATCTGCACCCGGATCTCCCCTCCATTCGCTGTGTGGGTTATCGCCAAATGTGGGACTACCTGTGCGGTGAAGTGGGGTATGATGAGATGCGTTATCGTGGCATTGTTGCCACACGCCAATTGGCAAAACGACAGATGACTTGGTTGCGCGGCTGGCCCGACGTGACCTGGTTGGAATCTGGTGAGTCTGGCAATCTCGACCGCGTGCTTGCTCGCGCTGGTGCGGCTTGACACTCCCTGTATAATCAGGTTGTTATATTGATATTCGGTGTTTAAAAACAACAAACTATAAGGAAAAGAAAAATGGCTAAGGGGCAATCTCTCCAAGACCCGTTTTTGAATGCGCTGCGCCGTGAGCGGATTCCTGTTTCTATCTATTTGGTGAACGGCATCAAACTGCAAGGTCAGATCGAGTCTTTTGACCAGTTTGTTATCCTGCTGAAAAACACCGTGAGCCAGATGGTTTACAAGCACGCCATCTCGACTGTCGTACCGGCCCGTGCCGTCAATCATCACCAGCCCACTCCGGGTGGCGCGGCTGATGAACAGGGTGATGCCGAGGCGTGATATCCCTGGGCGAGTCAACTCGCCAACTCAGATTCATCATGATTCCTGTTAAGGAGCAAGCGCTTGTTTGACCGTTATGAAGCTGGCGAACAGGCCGTTCTGGTGCATGTCAACTTCAGTGATGAGGGTGAGCGGGAGGATCTGGAAGAGCTCAAGATGTTGGTGAGCTCGGCCGGAGTCAATGCGCTGGGGGTAATTACCACCAGTCGCAGTGCGCCCAGTGCCAAATTTTTTGTCGGCAGTGGCAAGGCTGAAGAGATCGCGTCCCAAGTCCAGATGTTGGATGCCGACGTCGTCATCTTCAACCATGCCCTGACCCCTGCCCAGGAACGCAACCTGGAGCGTCTGTTCCAGTGCCGGGTGGTGGATCGAACCGGCCTGATCCTCGATATCTTTGCCCAGCGCGCCCGTACCCACGAAGGTAAACTGCAGGTCGAACTGGCCCAGTTGCGCCATCTTTCCACTCGTCTGGTGCGAGGCTGGACCCACCTTGAGCGTCAAAAGGGCGGGATCGGTCTGCGTGGCCCGGGTGAAACCCAGCTTGAAACTGACCGACGTCTGCTGCGGGAACGCATCAAGGCGATTTTGCGTCGGCTCGACAAGGTGGCCAAGCAGCGGGAGCAGGGACGCCGTGCCCGCAACCGCAACGAAGTGCCGACGGTGTCACTGGTTGGTTATACCAACGCCGGAAAGTCCACTTTGTTCAACCAACTTACAGCTGCCAGCGTGTATGCTGCCGACCAATTGTTCGCAACTCTGGATCCCACCCTGCGTAAACTGGTGATCCGGGATGTGGGTGATGTGATTTTGGCGGATACAGTTGGATTTATTCGACACTTGCCCCATGATCTGGTCGCGGCCTTCAAGGCAACCCTGCAGGAGACCCGTGAAGCGGATTTGCTGCTGCATGTGGTGGACTGTGCCGATGAGCAGATGCAGGAGAATATCGACTCCGTGCAGCAGGTATTGGCCGAGATTGAAGCCGATGACAGGCCCCAGCTGATGATCTGCAACAAGATCGACAAGCTGGCGGATCGTCCGGCAGGTCTGGAGCGAGATGACGAGGGGCGCCCGTTGCGCGTCTGGTTGTCGGCCCAGACCGGTGAAGGTTGTGAGCATCTGTTTACGGCGCTGACCGAATTGCTGGCTGGCTCCATGGTGCATCACACCCTGCAGTTGCCTCCTTCTGCCGCGAGATTGCGCAGTGCGCTCTATCAGCTGAAAGGGATTGAGCAGGAAGGTTTTAGCGAGGAGGGGGATTTCGTGCTGGAAGTCCGCTTGCAAGTGGCCGACTGGAACCGCCTCGTGAAACAGGAAGGTGAGAGTTTACAACGCTTTATCAGGCATTGATTCGTTGATGAAGGTGAACCCTTAGGGGCTTCTCAACGTATGACGGCCCGGTAGAGATGATATCCATCCGCATGTATTAATGGAGACGCTGATGGCTTGGAATGAGCCTGGTAACAACGGCAAAGACCGTGACCCTTGGGGGAATAACGGCAAGAATCAGGGACCCCCTGATCTGGATGAAATGCTGCGCAAAGTGAGTCGCCGTTTCGGTGGCTTGTTTGGTGGCGGCAAATCTGGCGGCGATGTAGGTCGCTTTGGTATCTCCATCGCGCTGGTTGTCGCTGTGGTGGTGTGGGTCGTCAGCGGCTTCTACACCATCCGCGAAGCGGAGCGTGGTGCCGTGCTGCGGTTTGGCAAGTTTTCCCATATTGTCGAGCCGGGCCTGCGCTGGAAGCCGACCTTTATCGATCAGGTGATCCCGGTGGACGTCGAGTCCGTGCGCTCCCTGCCTGCCTCCGGTTTCATGCTGACTCAGGATGAGAACGTGGTACGAGTCGAGATGGACGTGCAGTACCGCGTGGTCAATCCCGAGCAGTATCTGTTCAGTGTGACCAATGCCGACGAGAGTCTGGGTCAGGCCACCGATAGCGCCCTGCGCTACGTGGTGGGTCATACCCGGATGGATGACGTGCTGACTACCGGTCGTGAGAAGGTGCGTCAGGAGACCTGGCAGGTGATCGATGGCATCATCGAGCCCTACCAGATGGGTCTGCAGATCGTCGATGTCAACTTCCTGCCGGCGCGTCCGCCGGAAGAGGTGAAAGACGCGTTTGATGACGCCATCTCCGCTCAGGAAGATGAACAGCGCTTCATTCGTGAAGCAGAAGCCTATGCTCGTGAAGTGGAGCCCAAGGCCCGTGGCCAGGTGAAGCGTCTGGAGCAGGAAGCGGAAGCTTACAAATCCCAGATCGTGTTGAAAGCCCAAGGTGAAGTTGCTCGCTTCAACGAGCTGCTGCCCCAGTATCTGGCTGCCCCCGAGCTGACTCGTGAGCGTATCTATCTGGAAACCATGGAAGAGCTCTATCAGCAGGCCAACAAGGTGGTGGTCGACATGCCGGCGGGCAACAACAGCATGATCTACCTGCCGCTCGACAAGCTGTCTGGCAAGCCGAAGGCTGCCCAGTCTGATCGTGCCACTGTCGCCCCGGTCACAGAGCAGGTCCCCGTTTCCAACGAGGGTGCCAACTCTACCCCGACAATGCCGCTGCGTAGCGGTGACCGCTTCAGCTCTGGGAGAAACTGATAGATGAAAAAGCTAGCTATTGGTGCAATCGCTGTCGCGGCCATGGTCTGCTTCTCCTCTGTCTTTATCGTTGATGAAGGTCAGAAGGGGATTGTGGTGCAGTTTGGCAAGGTGAAGCGGGTTGACTCCGGTGAACCCCGCCTCTATGAGCCGGGCCTGCACTTCAAGGTGCCGCTCATCGACCAGGTTCGCAAGATGGATGCCCGCATCCAGACCATTGACAGCCAGGCCGACCGTTTTGTCACCTCCGAGAAGAAAGACCTGATCATCGACTCCTACGTGAAGTGGAAGATCGAGGACTTCTCCAAGTACTACCTGGCAACCGGTGGTGGCAACAAACTGCAGGCTGAAGATCTGCTCAAGCGCAAGATCAACAACGGTCTGCGTTCCGAGATCGGTAACCGCACCATCAAGGACATCGTCTCCGGTGAGCGTAGTACCGTGATGGAAGATGCCCTGAAGAAGATGGCGCGCTCCTCCGAGCTCGGCATCAAGGTGGTGGATGTGCGGATCAAGCAGATCAACCTGCCGGTGGAAGTCTCCAACTCCATCTACCAGCGGATGCGCGCCGAGCGTACCGCAGTCGCCCGTGAGCACCGCTCTCAGGGTCGCGAGAAGGCTGAAATCCTGCGTGCCGATATCGACCGCAAGGTAACCGTCATGATCGCCGACGCCGAGAGTAACGCTCGCCAGCTGCGCGGTGAAGGGGATGCGGAAGCCGCCAAGATCTATGCCGACAGCTACAAGAAAGACCCCGAGTTTTTCAGCTTCGTGCGTAGCATGGAGGCCTATCGCAAGAGCTTTGCCGGTGGCAACGACCTGATGGTGTTGAAGCCGGACAGCGAGTTCTTCCGTTACCTCAAGTCTCCTCACGGCACCAAGCAGTAATCGCCACGAGGTCACATTCAAAGGGTCTGCATTGTCAGACCCTTTTGTTTTTGACGCCAACGCCAGCCGTCGACCCGGGGGCTGGTTGCATTGAGGAGGTCGGATGCTGACATCCATGCTGATGGGGTTGGGATTGCTGCTGTTGTTCGAGGGACTCGGCCCGCTGTTGATGCCAAGGGCATGGCAGCAGATGTTGCGGCTGCTGAGCGATCAGCCAGCGGAGCAGTTGCGCCGTATCGGCGGCTCGCTAGTGGTGGCGGGTAGCGTGATCCTCTGGATGTTGAGTCGCTGAGTCTGGCGCAATGCACTGTTCAGCAGATAGCAGACAATAAAAAAGAGGCCGAAGGCCTCTTTTTTCATGCATGTCGTTTACTCAGGCACTGCGCTGCACGGCCATGTGGGCCAGTGTTTCCAGCGCCTGTTTGTGCGGGGAGTCCGGCAGGATGGCGAGGGCGGCAATGGCCTTGTCGGCCTCTTTCCTGGCACGCATGCGGGAGTACTCCAGCGCGCCAGTGCGGTCGAGAATGCCAAGGATCTGCTCAAGATGCGCCATGCCGTTGCGGTGCTCGATGGCATCGCGTACCAGCTGGCGCTCTTCCGGCGTACCCACTTCCATGGCGCGCAGCAGCGGCAGGGTCGGTTTGCCTTCGGCCAGATCGTCGCCGACGTTCTTGCCCATCTCTTCGCTCTGGGAGCAGTAGTCCATCACGTCATCGATGATCTGGAACGCGGTGCCCAGATACTTGCCGTAATCGGTCATGGCCTGTTCGACGGGCTCCGGCTGATGGGTCAGCACGGCGGCGAGTCGGGTAGCGGCCTCGAACAGCTTGGCGGTCTTGCAGTAGATGACCGTCATGTAGCTCTCTTCGGTGGTGTCCGGATCGTTGCAGTTCATCAGCTGCAACACTTCCCCTTCGGCGATGGTGTTGGTGGCATCCGAGAGGATCTCCATCACCCGCAGGTTGGAGAGTTCGGCCATCATCTGGAAGGAGCGGCTATAGAGGTAGTCACCGACCAGCACGCTGGCGGCATTGCCAAACATGGCGTTGGCGGTCTCCCTGCCACGGCGCAGGTCGGATTCGTCGACTACGTCGTCATGGAGCAGGGTAGAGGTGTGAATGAATTCGATGATGGCGGCCAGTTTCAGGTGATCCTCACCCTCATAGCCCAGCGCACGCGCAGCCATCACGGTCAGCATGGGGCGCATCCGTTTCCCGCCGGCGCTGACAATGTAGAAACCCAGCTGATTAATCAGACTAACGTCGGACTGGAGTCGGGCCAGGATCAGTTCATTGACCGCCGTCATGTCGGCGGCACAGAGCGCACGGATAGTCTGTTGGTCCATAAGTCTCGTAACGTGACAGCAGCAATAACTGCGATTTTAGTAATGGCAGGGATTCTACACGATTTCACAATGGGTTACAGTTAGGCGTTTATCCACGGCGGCAGATATGCGCACAAAATAAACTTTTTGCTAAATTGGCCTTGCCTGAGCAGATCGATTTGCGTAGAATGCCCGCCCATTGTTATAGGTTTTTGCGCATGTCTAGCCTTGAGCAAAAGACATGCCTTTACGGAGTTAATCAAATGTACGCGGTATTCCAAAGCGGCGGAAAACAACACCGTGTGGCCGAAGGTCAAATCGTTCGTCTGGAAAAGCTGAACGTTGAGACTGGCGCTACCATCGACTTCAACGAAGTTCTGATGGTTGCTGCAGGCGACACTTTTAAAGTAGGTGCTCCTTTCGTTGAAGGTGGCAAGGTTGTAGCTGAAGTTGTGGCTCACGGCCGTGGCGAGAAAGTGACTATCGTCAAGTTCCGTCGTCGTAAGCACCATCGTAAGCAAGCGGGCCACCGTCAGTGGTTCACTGAAGTCAAAATCACTGGCATCAGCGCTTAATTAGAGGAGTCCGATAAATGGCACACAAAAAAGCTGGCGGTTCATCCCGCAACGGTCGCGATTCTGAAGCTAAACGCCTGGGCGTGAAGCGTTTCGGCGGCGAAACAGTTCTGGCTGGCAGCATCATCGTTCGTCAACGTGGTACCAAGTTCCACGCTGGCACCAACGTTGGTCTGGGCAAGGATCACACCCTGTTCGCTACCGCGACTGGTAAAATCCTGTTCGAAGTTAAAGGTCCGCTGAATCGTAAGTACGTTAGCATCGTTGCTGAGTAATTACGGACCGCAAGGATCCGAAGCCCCGCCAACAGGCGGGGCTTTTGTTTTTCTGACGTCTTTCTGATGTCGTTGACGAAAAAACGGAACGCAGCTGACTTTGGCTCTGACGGGCATGATTGGCAAGATGCGTATCGCCCGCAGGGGTCTGTACCACTATAATTGCGTATCGGTTTTTCGAATTAAGGTGACGGTTACCTATGAAGTTTGTTGATGAAGTCCAGATTCGAGTCGATGCCGGTGACGGTGGTAACGGTTGTGTAAGCTTTCGCCGTGAAAAATATATTCCCAACGGTGGTCCGGACGGCGGTGACGGCGGTGACGGTGGCGACGTATATCTGATCGCCGACGAGAACCTCAATACCCTGATCGACTACCGTTTCGAGCGTTTCCATGCTGCCGAGCGCGGTGAGAATGGCCAGAGCGCCAACTGTACCGGTCGCCGCGGCAAGGACAAGATCCTGCGTGTGCCGGTCGGTACTCGAGCGACCGATGAAGATACCGGTGAACTGCTGGGGGATCTGACCCACCACGAACAGAAGCTGCTGGTTGCCAAAGGTGGTTTCCACGGTCTGGGCAACACCCGCTTCAAGAGCTCCGTCAACCGTGCTCCCCGCCAGAAGAGTAACGGTACTCCGGGTGAAGTGCGTACCCTGAAGCTGGAGCTGCTGCTGCTGGCCGATGTCGGCATGCTGGGTCTGCCCAACGCAGGCAAGTCTACCTTTATTCGCGCCGTGTCTGCGGCTCGCCCGAAAGTGGCTGATTACCCCTTCACTACCCTGGTACCGAACCTGGGTGTGGTGCGTGGTGAGAACTCCCGCTCCTTCGTGATCGCCGATATCCCGGGTCTGATCGAAGGCGCTGCCGAGGGTGCTGGTCTGGGTATCCGCTTCCTGAAACACCTCGAGCGTTGCCGCGTGCTGATCCACCTGGTGGATATCTGCCCGGTTGATGGCTCCGATCCTGCTGAAAATGCCGTGACCATCGTCAAGGAGCTGGAGAAGTACAGCCCGGAACTGGCTGGCAAGCCGCGCTGGTTGGTGTTTAACAAGATGGATCTGATCCTGGAAGAGGAAGCCCAGGAGGTGATGGATCGCGTCAAGGCGGCCCTGAACCACGAAGGTCCGGTCTATGCCATCACTGCCATCAGCAAGGAAGGCACCAAGAAGGTCTGCTACGATATTCTGGATCTGCTGGATACCATGCCCCGTCAGCTGGCGGAAGATGCCAAAGACGCCATCGAGAAGGTGGAGTTCAAGTGGGACGACTACCACAAGAACCAGTTGGCCAAGGCTGAAGCGGAAGCACTGGCTGCCTCTCTTGCCTTCGATGAAGGACTTGATGATGACGATTGGGATGACGACGAAGATGATGGCGTTGAAGTCATCTACGTCCGTGACTGATCCCCGTCACTCTCATTGAAAACCGGAGCCTGAACAGGCTCCGGTTTTTTTATATCTATCGAGCAGCAACTCATTAGGTATATTTGTGATGTCACTTATTGCCTGCCACTGATAACCGATTATACTGCCCACCAAAATTAACAATAACGAAACAATCATCTGGCGATGTCGATTGAATCGATATGCGCCGCTGTATCTTATTGTTTTAATGGAAGGTTTACCTGTGAAAATATTTATGCGCAGATTTCTGCCTTAAGGGCTTGTTTGTGCATTTTTTTAGAGTATTCTTGCGCCCGTTTTGCCGATTAATGCATGAATACGCAGGTTGGCCGGGCTAGGGAAAAGTAACATTAGGGCAGTCATATCATGTTGGAAAAGAGTCTCGAAGCACCTGCGGTCAATACTCGCCGTAACTTGTTGATGTTTCTGGTTCCGTCACTTATCGGGATCCTGCTGTTCATGACGCCGGTCGTCTATGACGGTAACGTCACCATCCCGGTGGCCGTGTTGGCCAAGCTGGTACAGCGCGTTTTTGCCGATTATCTGGTCGCCATGGTCAGTGCGGTGATCACCACCACCATGCTGATGACGGTGATTGCCTGGCTGTTCAAACCAGCGATTCTGGTGCGTCGTCCTTTCCTCAACAGTTTGTTCAATGTCTCCCCTTTCTGGGCCTGCGTGCGGGTATTGGGCGGTATCTTCGTGCTGCTGACCTTCTTCCAGGTGGGGCCAGAGGTGCTTTACTCTGGCGCAACCGGTGGACTGGTGCTCAACGATCTGCTGCCGGTGCTGTTTTCAGTCTTCATCTTTGCCGGCCTGCTGCTGCCGTTGCTGCTCGATTTTGGGTTGCTGGAATTTGTCGGCACCATGATGACCCGCATCATGCGTCCTGTCTTCCGGTTGCCGGGTCGTTCGGCTGTGGACTGCTTTGCCTCCTGGCTTGGTGATGGCAGCGTCGGCATCCTGCTGACCAGCAAGCAGTACGAAGGGAAGTTCTATACCCAGCGTGAAGCCGCGGTGATTGGCACCACTTTCTCTGCGGTCTCCATCACCTTCTGTCTGGTGGTGATCTCCCAAGTGAAGCTGGAGCACATGTTCGTCCCCTTCTACCTGACCGTCTGTCTGGCGGGGGTGGTTGCCGCCATCGTGGTGCCGCGTCTGCCACCGCTCTGCTGGAAGAAGGACATCTATGCCGATGGCACCCCCCTGTGCCGCAAGCAGGAAGCAGTGCCGCACCAGCACAGCGTGATGAGCTATGGTTTCGAGCGTGCGCTGACCAAGGCTGACAGCATGACTGATCTCGGCGCCGTCGCGCGCGAAGGGGTGAAGAATGCACTGGATATGGTGTTTGGCGTGCTGCCGGTGGTGATGGCGATCGGTACCTGTGCCCTGATGCTGGCCGAACATACCCCTATCTTCAACTGGCTTGGCGCCCCGTTCGTCCCCTTGCTGGAGCTGCTGCAACTACCGGAGGCGGAAGCGGCGTCCAAGACCATCATGGTCGGTTTTGCCGACATGTTTATTCCGGCGGTGCTGGCCTCGACCATCGAGAGCGACATGACCCGCTTCGTGATTGCCGCCATGTCGGTAACCCAGCTGATCTATATGTCCGAAGTGGGCGCCCTGCTGCTGGGCAGCAAGATCCCGGTCAAGCTGTGGGAGTTGTTCGTTATCTTCCTGCTGCGCACTCTGGTCACCTTGCCGGTCATCGCCGGGGTGGCACACCTGCTGTTCTAAGGACGCAACGCTGTGAAAAACGGTCAACCTCGGTTGACCGTTTTCTTTTTCGCAGTAACGGGAGAGAGTACCCCTTCGGTTGGCTCAGCCTGTAGTGACGGGACACTGGATGGTCAGCGAGTGGATTGTGTTGGCGATGCGATAGGGCTTGGCTGCCTTGTAGACCTTCTTCTCGTCGTCATAGCTTCCCCCCAGATACTGGGTGCTGTAGAGCGTCTGCTGACGACGATCGGTCTCCTTGTAACCTTGCGGGCAGGTCTGGTTGGCCTGCTGGAAGCAGGCTTTCATGCTGCTGCACTCGATGTAGAAGCCGCGCTGGCTGGTATCGGCAAGGTGCACCGGGGTGACGGTGGGGGCGGGGGGAGACAACAGGGCGCAACCGGAGAGCGTCAGCGCGCCCAGCAGAACGAGATGTTTTGACATAGATAACCTGAACAGTGTGGTGTGACAAAGAGTGAGGGGGAGTCTGTTGCTCCCCCTTCGCTATAGGGGCACCGTTATAACCAGCCCGGGGCGCTCAGGCCAGCCCACAAATGTAAGAAAATATGATCCCCCCAGGCATGCGCGGCCAGCAGGATGAGCGTTCAAACAATACTTGCCTGAGATTTGTTCCGTTCGATTGCTGCCGCTTGGCAGGCAGAGTGTGGCAGGAGATAGTGATTCATTCAGGTATCCCGTGCTACATTGCCCCACTTGTTACTGGCCTGTAAATCAATGGAGTGACCCATGTCTGCCATCCCCTATTCCGTGCTCGATCTGGTGCCTGTTGCCGAAGGATCTGTGCCTGCCGAGTCGTTTCGCCGTTCGCGGGATCTTGCCCGCCATGCCGAGGGTTGGGGTTACCAGCGCTACTGGCTTGCCGAGCATCACAACATGCCGGGCATTGCCAGTGCCGCTACCTCGGTGCTGATCGGCCATCTGGCCGAAGCCACCACCACTCTGCGGATCGGGGCGGGTGGCATCATGCTGCCGAACCACTCGCCACTGGTGATTGCCGAGCAGTTTGGCACTTTGGCTTCTCTCTATCCCGACCGCATAGATTTGGGCCTTGGTCGCGCCCCCGGTACCGATCAGCGCACCATGCGGGCGCTACGGAGTATGCGCAGTGGCGAGGTGGATGATTTCCCAGCCGATGTGCGCGAGCTGATGAGCTATTTTGGCGACGAGATTGGCGCGGTGCAGGCGGTGCCCGGCCAGGGGCTGCATCTGCCTATTTGGCTGCTGGGTTCCAGCCTTTACAGCGCGCAACTGGCGGCGGCGATGGGTTTGCCGTTCGGGTTTGCCTCCCATTTTGCTCCCGCCATGTTGCTGCAGGCGCTGGAGATCTATCGTAGCCAGTATCGCCCCTCTGCTCTCTGGCCCAAGCCCCATGCGGTGGTCTGTATCAATATGATCGCCGCCGACAGCGAGCGCGAAGCCCGCTTTCAGTTCACTACCGTGCAGCAGCAGTTTTTGCGCCTCCATCGCGGTGATGCGGGCAAGCTGCCCGCGCCGGTCGTCCAGCTTGGCGATGAGTGGTCTCCCCGTGAGCTGATGGCGATGGAGCAGACCCTGGCCCGCTCTCTGGTGGGCAACCCTGAGCAGGTTCGTCACGGCCTCAAGGCCCTGCTGGCGGAAACCCGTGCCGATGAGCTGATGTTCAACGGTCCTATCGTCGATCATCAGGCCCGACTGCGCTCCTTTGAAATTGCCGCCGAGCTGATGCAGAGCCTGTAAGCCATGACGAACCCTACTGTCGCGGTGGATGAGGTGTATTGGAATCCCATGGTACCGGAGCTGTCGGTTACCGATCTGGCTCGATCTCTGGTTTTCTATACCGGTTTGTTGAGCTTCTCGGTCCGCTATCGGCGTGATGACCCTCCTTTTGCTTATCTTGAACAGCAACAGGTACAACTGATGCTGGAGCAGGTACATCCGGCGGGTTGGCAGGTCGGGGCGCTGGAGCCACCGTTCGGTCGGGGGATCAATCTGCAGATGGAGCTGACCGAGATCCAGCCGCTACTCGACCGCTTGCAGGCCACCGAGATTGCACTTTTCCGGCAGCCCACTGAGGTCTGGTATCCAGTGGGTGAGATGCTGGCCGGGCAGCGCGAATTTTTGCTGCAGGATCCCGATGGTTATCTGTTACGGTTTGTGCAATATCTGGGGGAACGAGCGGCTGACTGACAAGATCAAAATATTAACCATCTGATTTTAAAGGACTGTCAGATGTATGTCGGCTATCTGTCGTGTCATCTTTCGCGGCGCAAGCCCTATGCTGGCCCTGTCAATTACCACAAGGAGTTCGAGATGATCGTCAGGAAGTTGAGATTGCAACGGGGTTGGTCCCAGGATCAGTTGGCAACGTTGACTGGTTTGAGTGTCCGCACTATCCAGCGGATCGAGCAGGGGCAGCAACCCGGACTGGAATCTCTCAAGGCCCTGGCTGCCGTCTTTGAACTCGATGTGGCTCAACTGGATGGATCAAAGCAACAGGAGCGCGAGATGAGAGGAAGTGACACTATGGGTCAGGATGCGGTGCAGGTATCGGCAGAGGAACGGGCGGCAATGCGCTATGTGGAGGAGCTCAAGGGCTTCTATCACCATGTCGCCAGCTACGTGGTGGTGATCTGCGGGCTGTTTGTCATCAACTACCTGAGCAATCCGGAGTACATCTGGGCCTGGTGGCCAACCCTGGGATGGGGGCTGGGACTTGCCTCCCATGCTGTTCGGGTGTTTCAGCCCTTCAAGCTGTTTGGCCCCGAGTGGGAGCGGCGCCAGATCGAGAAGCGGCTGGGGCGCAAGTTGTAACTTCATTCGCCGGAAAACAGGGAACCTAAACAGCAAGCCCGGCAACCTGCCGGGCTTTGTTATTGGTGCGGGTTGTGGCCATCCGTGCGGCAGCAATCGCCTGATTGCTGCGCACTTTCTAGCTGGCGTGAACCGGGCAGGGGGTGGTGATCAGGGCATCATCTTCATAACGCCACAGGGTCAGGCTGTTGCCCCAGACGCAGCCGGTATCGAGCGCCTTGATATCGCTCTTGCCGGTGTTGCCCATCAGGGCCGCCCAGTGGCCGAACACTAGAATGGGGTCATCTACGTGATGCTCGCGCTGCTCGAACCAGGGACGCAGCCCCGGGGTCGACTCCTTGGGCCCCTTCTTGCATTTGAAGTCGAGTCGGCCATCGAAGTAGCAGAAGCGCATCCGGGTGAAGGTGTTGATGATGTAGCGGTAGCGGTCGATCCCGACCAGATCATCTTTCCAGCCATCGGGCTGGTCGCCGTACATGTTGTGCAGCAGCCAGCTGTACTGGTCACCGCGCAGCAGGCTCTCTACCTCGCGGGCGCAGTTGCGGGCGGTGCGGACATCCCATGCGGGGGAGATCCCGGCATGCACCATCATGATGGGCAGATCCGGATGCTCCGCCAGCAGCGGGCGGTGGCGCAGCCACTCCAGCAGTTCATCCCGATCCGGCGCATCCATCAGGCTCTGCAGCTTGTCCTTCTTCTTGAGCGGTGCAACGCCATTGGCGACCGCCAGCAGGTGCAGATCGTGGTTGCCGAGCACGGTGACGGCGCGGTTGCCCAGCCCTTTGACAAAACGCAGGGTATTGAGTGAGTCCGGACCGCGGGCGACCAGATCGCCGCAGAGCCAGAGCACGTCATTTTCGGGATCGAACGCGGCAAGATCCAGCAGACGGCGCAAGTCGTCGTAACAGCCCTGGATGTCACCGACAAAACAGTTCGCCATGAAACCTCAGTTGATAATATTGGGGATGGCCAGCGTGAAGGGGGCGATAGGCGCCTCGAACTGCTGACCAGAACCATCTTGCAGGGTATAGCTCCCTTCCATCACCCCAAGCGGGGTCGCCAGCGGCACGCCGCTCTGGTAGCGGTAGGTCTCACCTTCGGCAATGACGGGTTGTTCCCCGACCACGCCTGGGCCTGCCACTTCCAGCATCTTGCCATTGGCATCGGTGATGAGCCAGCGCCGATGCAGCAGTTGCACCGGGCCGGGCCCCAGATTCTCAATCTCGATCAGATAGTGAAACTGGTAAGGGTCTTTGGAGCCCGCCACATACACGGGGTATGGGCGGATCTCGATGTGCGGGAGTGCCACAGGATCAGGCCTGTTGCTGATCCGCCAGCCAGTTGGCGATCATGACAAACTGCTCGAGGGAGAGATTCTCCGGGCGCAGGTTGCCATCGATACCAAGCTCGGTCAGCTGGGCGTCGGTGATGAAGTTGGAGAAGCTGTTGCGGATGGTCTTGCGACGCTGGCCAAAGCCTTCGGTACAGACGCGATTCAGACAACGAATGTCTTTTGCGACTATGGTCGGATTCTTGTGCGGGATCAGGCGAACCACGGCAGAGTCCACTTTCGGCGCCGGTTTGAAGGCGCCCGGGCCCACTTCCAGCACCGGCACCACCTGGCAGTAGTACTGGGTCATCACGCTCAGACGGCCATAAGCCTTGCTGCCCGGGCCGGCGGCCAGACGCAACACCACTTCCTTTTGCAGCATGAAGTGCATGTCTTCAACCCGGTCGGCAAATTCGCACAGGTGGAAGATGAGCGGGGTGGAGATGTTGTAGGGCAGGTTGCCGAAGATGCGCAGCGGCCCCTTGCCTTCACCCATCAGGGTGCTGAAGTCGAAACGCATGGCATCGGCTTCGATGACGGTGAGCTTGTCTTTGAGAGTCGGGTGCTCGCGCAGGCGCGCAGCCAAGTCCCGGTCAAGCTCGACCACGGTCATTTTGTCCATCTGGGCGGCGACCGGCTCGGTCAGCGCGGCCAGACCCGGACCGATCTCCACCAGATTCTGACCTGGCTGCGGGTTGATGGCGGCGACGATTTGATCGATCACATACCGGTCGTGCAAGAAGTTTTGACCGAAACGCTTACGGGCCGTGTGGCCCATGTGCACCTTACTGCTCATATCTTTTTTTCTCTACCATCTTGATGGCGTGGTTAATCGCGGTGACAAGGCTGCCCGGATCGGCCAGGCCCTTGCCTGCCAGATCCAGCGCGGTGCCGTGATCCACCGAAGTGCGGATGAAGGGAAGCCCCAGGGTGATATTGACCGAACTGCCGAAGCCCTTGTATTTGAGCACGGGCAGCCCCTGGTCGTGGTACATGGCGAGTACCGCATCCGCATCCTTGAGGTATTTCTCCTGGAACAGGGTGTCGGCCGGCAACGGGCCGACCAGATCGATCCCTTCCTGACGCAGCGTGGCCAGGGCGGGTTCGATCACGTCAATCTCTTCACGTCCAAGATGGCCACCTTCCCCGGCATGGGGGTTGAGGCCGCAGACGTAAATACGGGGTTTGGCGATGCCAAACTTGGTGGCGAGATCCTCGTTGAGGATCCGGATCACCTTGCCGAGGCGATCCTCGGTGATGGCCATCGCTACATAGGCCAGCGGAATATGGGTAGTCGCCAGTGCGACCCGCAGCCCCTCGGTTGCCAGCATCATTACCACATCGGCGGTGTTGGATTGCTGTGCAAAGAACTCGGTGTGGCCGCTGAACGAGACCCCGGCCTGGTTGATGATCCCCTTGTGCACCGGCCCGGTCACCACGGCGGCAAATTCGCCGCTCATGTTGCCATCACAGGCGCGCTGCAGGGTTGCCAGCACATAGGCGCCATTGCCTTCGTTCAGCTCGCCCGGCACCACGGGGGCGCCGAGGGTGACCGGACAGACGGTCAGGGTGCCCGCCCGCTGCGGATGAGCAGGGGCGGTTGCGTCATAGGGCTCAAGCTCGATGCTGAGCCCCAGCAGGGCTGCCCGCTCGCACAGCAGCGCCGGATCGGCGATCACCACCAACTGGTGGGGCCAATCCTGCCGGGCAATCTGCAGCACCAGGTCCGGGCCGATCCCGGCCGGTTCGCCCGGGGTAACGGCAAGGCGACGGCAGCTCATCAGCTACCGGCTCCTTCGATCTGGATGTAGGCTTCGTCACGCAGTTCATCCAGCCACGCCTGGGACTCTTCCACGAAGCGACGGTTGTAGATCAGCTGGTAGGCGCGCTGCTCCTGAGCCTTGTCGGTCGCATCCTGGCTGCGGCGATCTTCCACCTGCACGATGTGCCAGCCGTGGCTGGTACGGAACGGGGCACTGATCTGGCCCGGTTGCATACGGTTGACCATGTCGCGGAACTCGGGGACATAGACGTTGGGATCAGACCAGCCCAGTTCGCCACCCTGCACCGCAGAGCCCGGATCTTCGGAGTACTTCTCCGCCATGCTGGCGAAGCTGGCCTTGCCGCTCTTGATGTCGTGCAGAATGCCATCCAGCATCCCCTTGGCTTTCTCTTCGCTCAGGATGATGGAGGGCTTGATCAGGATATGACGGGCCTTCACCTCGGTCTGCATCACTTGCTGCTGACCCTTGGTGTCGAACACCTTGACGATGTGCAGGCCGGCGCCGGAGCGCAGCGGGCCGACGATGTCGCCCTTCTTGGCACCCTGTACCGCTTCCGCCATCAGGGTCGGCATCTCTTGCGGGCTCATCCAGCCCCAGTCGCCCCCTTCCAGCGCCTTGGGACCGTTACTCTCGGCAATGGCCAGTTTGCGGAAGTCGGCACCTTGCTTGAGGGCGGTCAGAATGCGCTCGATCTTGCTCTTGGCGGCATCCAGCTGGGCGGCAGTGGGGTTGTCCGGCAGGGCAATCTGGATATGGCCGACGTGGTATTCGTTCTGCTGTTGACCCTGTTTCTTCAGGATCTCCACCACCTGCTTCACCTCCTGCTCGGAGATGTTGATACGGCGGCGCACCTGGTTGCGGCGCACCTCGTTCATCAGGATCTCGCGGCGAACCTCTTCCCGATATTGGGCATAGGTCATCCCTTCACGGGCGAGCTGGGCCCGCAGCTGATCCAGGGTCATCTTGTTGTCGGCAGCGATGCCCTGAATAGCCTGTTCCAGCTGGGTGTCGCTGATCTTCAGCCCCTGGCGCTCCGCCAGTTGCAACTGCAGGCTCTCCTGGATCAGCCGGTCCAGCGCCTGTTTGCGCAGGGTGGCATCGTCAGGCAGGGACTGGCCGCTCTCCTGGGCGGAGAGTTTTACCTTGTTGACCAGTGCGTCCTGTTGGCTGGACAGCACCACGTCCTTGTTGACCACGGCCAGCACCTTGTCCATCAGCTCGGGCGCAGCCAGTGCGGCCTGGCTCATGGCACCGAACATTCCCGCGGTCAGCAGGGCAATCAGGGTCTTTTTCATATCCATCTCTCAAGGCTGGGCCAGCATCATTGCTGGCCTTTCAGATTAAACGGGCGAACATAGGGCAACAGCTCGGTATCCAGGGTGACGCTGCGGCCACCGGTACCCACGCTGCCAAGTCCCTTCATTTCAAACTGCAGACCAATGACTTTTTCCGAAGTGGGCTTCAGGGTGACGTTGTCCGGCTGATTGTGCCACTCCAGGCTCATGTTGATGCTCCAGCAGCAGGAGTCGTATTTGACACCGATCTTGCGGTCAATGTTCACATCCTGCTTGATGTCACGGTAGTAACCGCCATACATCTGCCACTGATCGGCGATCGGCGCCATCATCACCAGACCCGCCTGGCTCAGATCTTCTGCCAGCGCCGTGTTGGTCGGATAGCGATAGTCCAGGTTGCCATCCTTGATGTAGCGGTAGTTGACCTGAGTGGTCAGCTTGCCGGCCCGGTATTCGACAGCACCGTTGCCAGCCGTAAATTCACCCTCGGAGGTATCGTACTGGGTCCCCGCATGGGCAAACCACTCATCGGTGATCCGGGCATCCCCCTCGAACGAGAGCAGGGAGCGGGCGTTGGTGCTTTCCGGATTTGAAGGGTAGAGGCGCACCTTGGGTGGCGTCATTTCAAAGGCCTGGGCCACCGCCAGACGCAACCGTTCATCACCCACATTGTCATAGACCCGGCTGGTCAGGCCAATGGTGACCCGGTTGGCATCGCTGATGCGGTCGAGACCGGCAAAGCGGCGATCACTGAACAGGCTGTAGTAATCCTGACGGGTGGTGGTGGAGTCGTAGATCCCGATCTCGTCCTGATTTTTGTAAGGGATATAGAGGTACTGGAACTCGGGTTCCAGGGTTTGGGTGCCCTTGCCATCATACCAGTCGAGCGGCCGATCGAAGTTGACGCCCCCCTTGAGGCGGAAGGAGGGCAGAGTACGGGTAATGGTGCCCTCTTTCAGGGTCAGCTGTTTGCTGTCTGCATCGGTAAAGCGGCTGCGGTCCTGGCTAACCAGATTATCGGGTACCTCCTGGTTGTAGGAGGTAAACATCAGCTTGTACTGACTGGTCAGGTAGTAACCCGGTGCATCCACCAGGGGTACGGTCAGGGTTGGCGCCAGATGCAGGCGGGTGGCGGTATAGCGCTCACCTGCTTGCAGAGTGGCGGCACTGCCACTGTCATAGCCAAACTTGGTTAGTTCACTGTTCCAGGCCAGATCGAACCACTTACCTTGCTGATAGTGGTTGTAGTCGATACGCGGCAGCATCTCGTGGGGCAGCAGCGCATATGGGCTCAGGATCTGGTAGCGGCGCACCTCGGAGGTGAGGTTCCAGTTGGGCTGGTAGTAGCCGGCGGTAAAGGATTGCTGCAACTGGCTGTCGACCTGAGTGCCCACTTGTGGGCTGAAGTCGTTGAAGTAGTTGTAATCCTTGTCGCGCACCTGGGTGTAGTCGATGCCAAAACGCAGGCTGCCATCCATCAGGGCTGAGCCGTGACGGACGTTCATCAGGTAGCGATGGCCATCGGACAGGCCAGCCAGACTCGGATTGCTCGGGCTGTACTGCTTGTCATCCGCCAGATTTTCAAAATAGAGGGTGCCAGTGTGGGCGGGGTCCGGCATGTAGCGGAACTCTACCTGCTCCATCAGGCCGCGTTTATCCATAAAACGGGAGGTGATGGTGGCATCATAGTTGGGGGCAATGTTCCAGTAGAAGGGCTGGGTGATATCCATGCCGTTGCTGGAGCTTTGCTTGTAACCCGGGTAGAGCAGACCGGTCTTCCGCTCATCCTTGATGGGGAAGTTGATATAGGGGAAGTAGAACACCGGGTAGTCATAGAGCCAGAGGCTGGCGTTCCAGGCTTCGCCGAACACCTCTTTCTGGTCGATGTCGATACTGCCCGCCTTGAGGGTCCACACTTCCTGACCGGGGGGGCAGGTGGTGTACTGAGCCCCCTCCATGGTGATGTTCTGGTTGTTGTTGGTCATCACCACGCGCTTGGCAAAGCCGCGCACAGGTGAGCCATGCACCTGATACTTGCCCTCTTCCAGTTCGGAGTTCTTGGTATCCAGGTTGGATTTGAGGGTCTTGTCGCTGGTGACGGTCACCTGACCGTCGTTGTAATAGATGTTGCCGATGGCGATGACATCCCGGCTCTTCTGGTCGAGCTGGGCATAGTCGGAGTCAAATTTGCGAACCCCTTGGCGAACCTTGACGTCCCCTTCATAGACGGCGGTGCCGCCCTGCTTGGCTTCGAGGCGGTCAGCATCCACCTCCACCGGCTGCGCATTGGCCTCCTCGGCAGAGGCTGGTTTTTCGACCTTGGGGACATAGTCGTAACAGAGGCTGTCGAGGATCCCTGTTGCTGGCGGCGTCTCAAAAGGGGCAGCCTGAACCATCATGGATGTCAGGGCCGGTGCCAGGCTGATAGTCAGGGCGATGGGATAACGGTATCCCAGTGTCCATTTTGTCATGTGAAAGACTCGTGCAATCCGTGATAGATACGGTTGATCCAAGGCATGCATTTTACGACAGGTTTCATCGAGTTGACATTGCATGTCATTGCTTTATGTTAGCCGGCAATGATAAAGCATTATTGCGGCCAGGGCTAACAGCCAAGTGCTGCTTTCCACCTTGGTCCTCTACTTATGCACGATCGCGATTCCCTGCTATTGCAGTGGGCACGCCGTATTTCCGGTGATGCCACTCTCACGCTTACCCTCATTTCCGGTGATGCCAGCTTCCGCCGCTACTCGCGTGGTGGTGGTCTTGTGTGGGTGGATGCCAATCCGAAAACCGAAAAAAATCATGAGTTTGTTCGTAACGCGGCCGCCTTGCAGGCGCGTCAGCTGTTGGCGCCAGAGGTCAAGGCGGTGGACTACGAACAGGGTCTGCTGGCGGTCAGTGACCTGGGCGATACCCAGCTGATCAGCTGCCTGAACGAGCACAACGTGCTGGCCTGGTATGGCAAGGCGATTGATTTGCTGCCCCACCTGGGGGCGGTTGAACTGGCGCTTGAACCCTTCGATGCGGCATTTATGGCGCGGGAGAACAGCATTTTCCCCGAGTGGCTGCTGGGTCATCATCTGCAACTGACCCTGAGCCATGAAGAGCAGCAACTGCTGGACGAGACCTTTGCCTGCCTCACCGCCTGCAATCTGGCCCAGCCGCAGGGAGTGATGCATAGAGATTTCCACAGTCGCAACCTGATGGTGTGTGGCGGGGATACTCCCGAGAGCAGCCGGCTGGCCATCATCGATTTTCAGGATATGGTCATCGGGCCGCTCACCTATGACCTGGTCTCCTTGCTTAAAGATTGCTACATACGCTGGCCTGACGAGGTGATCGATGAAGGTATGCGCCACGGCTTTGCCACCCTGCAACAGGCGGGTCTGCTTGGCGAGCTCGATTATGCCAGTTTCCGTCGTGATGCCGACCTGACCGGCATGCAGCGCCACCTCAAAGCGGCGGGGATCTTCACCCGGCTCTATCATCGCGACGGCAAGTCCGGCTATCTCAAGGATATTCCCCGCACCCTCGGCTACGTGGTGGATGTCTGTCGCACTCACGGTAGTGCCTATCCGGTATTGGCCCGTTTTGGTCAGTGGCTGGAGCAGGTGGTGTTGCCGGGGATCGCCAATGCTGGAGTTAAATCATGAAGGCGATGATCCTGGCCGCTGGCCGTGGCGAGCGAATGCGCCCGCTGACTGACCTGCTGCCCAAGCCGCTGCTGGCGGTGGGGGGCAAGCCGCTCATCGTTCATCACATCGAAAAACTCAAAGCCGCCGGCGTGACCGAGTTGGTCATCAACCACGCCTGGCTTGGCCACAAGCTGGTCGAGAGCCTGGGTGATGGCAGTGCGCTTGGCGTGACCATCCACTGGTCAGCCGAGGAGAGTGCGCTGGAGACCGCGGGCGGCATTGTGCAGGCGCTGCCGCTGCTGGGCTCTGAAGCCTTTTTGGTGATCAACGGCGATACCTGGCTCGATCTCGATTATCACACTCTGGTCAGCCAGCCCCTTGGCGATGATTTGGCCCACCTTTGGCTGGTGCCCAATCCGCCCCAGCACCCAAACGGGGACTTTGCCCTGCAAGAAGGGCGAGTCGTTGATACGCCAGCGTTTACCTTCAGCGGGGTCGGACTATATGATCCGGCGGCCTTTGCCGGTCTCGCGGGCGGTGCCCGCAAACTGGCGCCCCTGCTCCGTGACTGGATGGCGCAAGGGAGGGTGGGCGGCAGCCTGCTCGCTGGCGAGTGGCGCGATATCGGCACAGTCGATCGACTGCGCGAGCTGGATGACCAGCTCCAGGCCCGCACTCATTAACTTCAAGAGGTCTTGAACCATGCGTATTTGGGGTAAGGTGCTGGGCGCCTTCTTCGGTTTTCTGCTCGGCAATATCATTGGTGCCCTGATTGGCCTCTGGATCGGCCACCGTTTCGACCGTGGCATGGGGCTGCAGGGGGCGTTTCGTCGCGGTCCGAGTCAAGAGCAGCAAGCCGTCTTCTTCCATGCCACCTTCTCGGTGATGGGTCACATCGCCAAGTCAAGCGGTCAGGTGACCGAGCAGGAGATCCGGGTTGCCTCCAACCTGATGGATCGGATGCGGCTGGCGGGCGAACAGCGTGCCCGGGCGCAGGAGTCGTTTCGTCTCGGTAAAGAGCCCGACTTCCCGCTGCGCGAGACCCTGGCCGAGTTTCGCCGTGCCAGTCTGGGGCAGCGCGATATTCTGCGCTTCTTCCTCGAAGTGCAGTTGCAGGCGGCCTTTGCCGACGGGCGGGTGGAGGAGGGCGAGCGCGCCATTCTGCATACCATCGCTGACGAGTTGGGTTTCAGCCGCATCGAGTTGGCCCGCATTCTGGCGATGGCCGAAGCGCAGATGAACTTCTTCAATCAGGCCCATGGCCAGTATCAGGGGGGCAATTCCGGTGGCCAGCAGTATCGGCAGGCGGCACCCTCTGCGGAGCGCCTCAAGAATGCCTACCAGCTGCTGGGGGTGAGCGAGAGCGACAGCGATCAGGATATCAAGCGCGCCTACCGCAAGGAGATGAGCAAGCATCACCCGGACAAGCTGGCCGCCAAAGGGCTGCCGCCGGAGATGATGGAGATGGCCAAGGAGAAGACCCAGGAGATCCAGCAAGCCTGGGAGTGGATCCGCGAGGCGCGCGGCATCCGTTAAGCGCCAAAATCTGGCTGTAACAGACAATAAAAAGCCCCGCAGCAGTGCGGGGCTTTGTTTTGCCGTGTGGCGCAGGCCGGGTTATTTGGCCGGAATGGCTTCCAGCACGTGCACCAGCAGTTGCCAGAAACGCTCGACTGCCGGGATATGTACCTTCTCGTCAGGGGAGTGGGCCCCGCGGATGGTCGGGCCGAAGGAGACCATGTCCCACTCCGGATAGGCGCTCTTGAACAGACCGCACTCGAGACCTGCGTGGATCACCATGACGTTGGGCATGGTACCAAACAGGGTCTGGTAGCTGTTGCGTACCAGCGCCATGACGGGGGAGTCCACGTTCGGCGCCCAACCCGGATAGGCACCGGTGAATTCGCAGCTGGCGCCTGCCAGGGTGAACAGGGAGCGGGTCATCTGCTCGATGCTCTCGCGGCCGGAGTCAATCAGGGAGCGGATCAGGCACTGGACGTACACTTCGCCATCCTGAGTCTTGATGACCCCCAGGTTGGTAGAGGTTTCGGTCACGCCGGGCATAGCATCGCTCATGCGCATCACGCCGTTCGGGCAGGCCATCAGGGCATCCAGCAGGCGCTGCTGCAGGGAGACGCTCATCAGCTTGGCCGGTTTGGCGGCGCTGTTGACCAGCACGGTCAGGTTTGGCTCGGTGGCGGCCAGTTCGGTCTGGTAGATCCCGGTGTAGCGGTCAACCAGCGCCTTGAACTCGTTTACGCTGGCAGCAGGCACCAGCAGGGTGGCACGGGCTTCGCGCGGGATGGCGTTGCGCAGAGTGCCGCCGTGGATCTCGGCCAGACGCACACCCAGCGGCTCGGCTGCTTTGAGCAGACGCACCAGCAGCTTGTTGGCGTTGCCACGACCGCGATGGATATCGCAACCTGAGTGGCCGCCACGCAGCCCTTTTACCGCCAGCTCGAACGCTTCGCCTTTGCTGGCGTCAACCAGCTCGAGCGGGAAGCGGATATTGGCATCCACACCGCCAGCGCAGCCCATATAGACTTCGCCATCCTCTTCGGAGTCGGTGTTGAGCAGAATTTCGCCCTCCAGCCAGCCCGCTTCCAGACCGAATGCGCCGGTCATACCGGTCTCTTCGTCTGTGGTCAGCAACACTTCCAGCGGGCCGTGCTTGATGGTCTTGTCAGCCAGCACAGCCAGGCAACCGGCCATACCGATGCCGTTGTCGGCACCCAGGGTGGTGCCACGGGCAGTGACCCACTCGCCATCTACATAGGCATCGATGGGATCGGTCGCGAAGTCGTGTTTGGTGTCGGCGTTGGCCTGCGGCACCATGTCGATGTGGGCCTGCAGTACCACGGCTTTGCGGTTTTCCATCCCCGGGGTGGCCGGTTTCTTGATGATGATGTTGCCGACCTTGTCCTGCTTGACCGCCAGACCTTCCCCTTGAGCCCATTGGATGATCCAGGCGCTCAGTTTGGCTTCATGTTTGGAAGGGTGGGGAATGGAGCAGATCTGTTCGAAGAAATGCCAAATCAGTTTGGGAGAGAGAGAGCTAAGCTGTGCCACGTCGGGACTCCTTACCAGCACGGAATTAACAGGGCCCCATCAGCGGGCCGGGGAAGAGGATAACGATAATACAGTCAATCACACAAAAATGTGAGCAATCAGCGCAAATCGCAGGCAGCTTGTGCTGGCTGATGGCAACCAGGCAGTACGATCGTCAGGTTCGGACGACGCTGACCGATAGAAAAGAAAATGTGTGACCGATCTCACAAAAATATTGAATTTAACGCACCGACTGGTAAATTAGCTCCCGTGGTTCGCCACCCGTCAGGATGACGATGAAAGCCTCCAGGGAACCGAAGCAAAGCAAGTGCGCCTCCATGGAACCGAGTGTTCGTTCAAGGATTTGAGCCCGCATTAAAGGTACGTAACTTGTTAAGCAATCAGGAGTTTCAATATGCCAGGCAGCAACTCAACCTATTGGTTTGCCCCCTCTTTGTATACCCAGGGTTTCAGCTACCCTAACCCCTTCGTCACTCGTCGCTAAGACGAGCAGCCCAACCAGGCAGAGGCGAGAAAGCAGCAGGTGCGTGAGGTAAATCCTCCCCCTGCTATTTTTTTATCTGCGATTTGCCGCACAGCCCATTTGGACTCGGCAGCAGGGACGGCTGGTTAGTCGTTTGGCGCTCGAGATGTGCCGAATGGAGAGGGGGATGCCGATTTTTCCTGTTTTTGGCATACGTTTGCCAGGCATTTTCTCTGCAAACGGTGCTATCATATCGGCCCAATAGCCTGTCCGCGGTTTGGACACATCATCTAACCGATCGCCGGATAAGCCCATCTTGCTTCCATTGTTATCAGATTTGCTGCCGAGGCTTAGCCCTGAGGCAGCCGAAGTGCAATCTGAATTCAGTCGGGCAAGGGCCGCCATTTACTGGCATCCGCAGGGATAATTGCGGGTGTTTTTGTTTTAAGTGATTGTTTTTAAATAACTATTCGAGATCGATAACATGCCGAAAAAGTTCTATGTGTCGTGGGACAACCTGCAACGTGAAGCTCGCCGTCTGGCCCGTCGTCAGCTGCCTGTCAGCCAGTGGAAAGGTATCATCGCGGTCAGCCGTGGTGGCCTGGTGCCCGCAGCCCTGATGGCCCGTGAACTTGGCATTCGTAATGTGGAAACCCTCTGCATCTCCAGCTATGACCATGACAGCCAGCGCGAGCTGGTGGTCGTGAAGGCTGCCACCACCGCCGGTGACGGCGAAGGTTGGTTGGTGGTGGAAGATCTGGTGGATACCGGCACTACCGCCAAGGCAATCCGCGAGCTCTATCCGAAAGCCAAGTTCATCGCGATCTTTGCTAAGCCGATGGGCGAAGCGCTGCTGGACGATTTCGAAGTGGCGATCCCGCAGGATACCTGGATTGAACAGCCGTGGGATATGGCACTGGAGTTCGCCACACCGATCTGCGACGAAAAGTAACGGGATCGGGATGTGACGCTCGCTGCGTTCATTGGTCGCAACCGGCAATAATGGTTTCACAGGGCTCCAATTTGGAGCCCTGTTTTTTTGTGTATCAATCTGTTGCAGGGTGGCTGATGGGCAGTAAAAGTGGTTAAGATGAGCTATTGCCTGATATGAATGGGACACTATCTTGGACTTGAACGAAGACCTAAACCTGACCGAACAGCTCTTTACCCGCGTCAAGAAGGTATTGGAAACATCCGAGATCTCCAACTCCAGTGCGGCTGATCTGGCGCAAGCCGAGTCAGACGAGATGTTTATCGACGGCTCCATGTCAAAGAGCTGGTATCGCCTGCTGCGTCGCCCCTCCTGGACTTGGCAGGGGGCAGACCCCATCGAAGTGGAGCAGACCCTGGCCCGTATCGCCATGGCGACCGGCGAGCGCACCCATGACTGCTATCTCGATACCATCAAGGGCTATGTGCCCGGCAACTGGATCTACGAGTGGAGCCAGGTGGCTGGCAACTATTTCAAGCAGGGCCGCGAACTGCGCGAGAAGGGGGATACTTCTGGCGCCCTGAAGCAGCTGCTCAAGGCGGTGCGCTACTACTCCATCGCCAGCTATCCCCATCTCAAGGATGACGAGCTGGCGGATCAGGCCCAGCTGCTCGGTAACATGGCCTATCGCGAGGCGGGTCGCCTGTTCAAGGTGCCGCTCAAAGAGATCCAGGTGCCTTTTCGCGGCAAGCATATTCAGGGTTATCTCCACCTGCCGACGACCGAAAAACCGGTGCCGCTGGTGATCATCAGCGGCGGGATCGACTCCCTGCAGCTCGATTTCCTCAACTTCTATCTCAAACGGCTCGAGCCCAACGGTATCGGCATGCTCTCCCTCGATATGCCCGGGGTCGGCTATGCCGAGCATTGGCCGCTGGTGCAAGATACCAGCCGTCTCCATCAGGCGGTGCTCCATTACCTCTCCGAAGTGGCCTGGGTCGATCATCAGCGTATCGCCATGGTGGGGATGCGTCTGGCGGGCAATATCGCAGCCAGACTGGCCTTTATCGAACCCTTCAAGCTGCGCACCGTGGTCTGTGTCGGCGCCGGTGTCAATCAGGTGTTTACCAATCAGGAGTTGTTTGCCAAGTGTCCGCGCATGATGCGGGACAGTCTGGCCAACCGGTTGGGGGCGGATGCGGCTCAGTGGGACGGCATGCGTACCAAGTGCCAGGTATTTTCACTTAAAACACAAGGATTACTGGGGACTCGCACCTCAGTGCCGATATTGAGTATTGGACACAAGCGAGATTTTATCTGTCCCGAGCAGGATGTACGGGCATTGGCGGCGGCCAGTCGTAACGGCAAGGCCATCGTATTTGACAAACAGCCTTTGCTGGAGGTGTATGACAAGGCACTGGACGAAATCGTCGAGTGGCTGAAACAGCATTTGTGTACCTGACATTGCGCTAAAGAACTGACGCCATCCCGAGGTGGCGCGGCTTGTTTAACAGGGAGGTTAACATGTCTGAAAGAGTGACCTACAAGCGACTGCTGAGGCAGTTTGCTGCCATTGGCCCCTATTTACGCGAAGATCTCTGCGAAGAGGGGCGTTATCGTTTCGACTGCCTGTCGGTCTGTGTCAGCGCCAAGCCGGCGCCGGACAAGCGGGAGTTCTGGGGCTGGTGGCTGGTGCTGGAGCAGGACGATCACCACTTCCGTTACCACTATCAGCTCGGTTTCTACAATGCTGATGGTGAGTGGCTGGACAAGCCGATCCCCAAGAAGCACCAGGTAGAAGTGGAACGGACCCTCAACCGTTTCTACAAGCTCATCAGCGACAAACTGACGGCTCTGGAGTGTCAGTTAGCGCCAGCGGAGCAGGTCACCAATGAGTTGACCGTGACCGCCGCTTGATCCCTGATGCCCGGCGAGCAGCATCCCGCTGTTTGCCGGGCCATCAGTCAGCCATCTCCCCTTCCGACCGCAATCATCCGGGCTTTTGCTTCATCTCCTCGCCCCGGCGTTAATTGCCTTGCAGGGCTCCATAGCCGTGGGTATAAAGATATTCCTTACTTTTTAGCCTTTATGCTCCCATGGAAAACAGAACCATAGTCGTCAAGTTGGGCACCAGCGTGCTCACAGGGGGGTCTTCCCAGCTCAATCGTGCCCATATGGTCGAGCTGGTCAGACAGTGTGCGGCCTTGCACCGTCACGGCCATCGGGTCGTGGTCGTCACATCAGGAGCTATCGCCGCCGGGCGTGAACATCTGGGTCACCCGCCACTGGCGCCAACCCTTCCCAACAAGCAGATGCTGGCGGCGGTTGGTCAGACCCAGCTGATTCGGGTATGGCAGGATCTGTTCAACCTCTACGGTCTGCATATCGGCCAGATGCTGCTGACCCGCGCCGATCTGGAAGATCGGGAACGCTACCTCAACGCCCGCGACACCATGCGTACCCTGCTCGATCACCGCATTATTCCGGTGATCAACGAAAACGATGCGGTGGCGACCGCCGAGATCAAGGTAGGTGACAACGACAACCTCTCCGCACGGGCCGCCATTCTGGCGGATGCGGATCTGCTGATCCTGCTAACCGACCAGAAGGGGCTGTTTACCGCCGATCCGCGCACCAATCCCGACGCCCAGCTTATTGAAGAGGTGCAGACCATCGACGATACCCTGCGCTCGCTGGCGGGTGACAGTGTCAGCGGCCTCGGCACCGGCGGCATGGCTACCAAGCTGCAGGCCGCCGATGTGGCACGCCGCGCTGGTGTCAACGTGGTGATCGCGACCGGCCAGATGCCGGAGGTGATCGGCCGTCTTGCCAAGGGTGAGCGTATTGGCACCCTGTTCCCGGCGCTGGCGTCCCCGCTGGAAGGGCGCAAGAGCTGGATCCTGGCAGGCCCGCCCCCTCACGGCGAAGTGCATGTGGATCAGGGGGCTGTCGCTGCCATGAAGGATAAAGGCTCCAGCCTGCTGCCCAAGGGGATCGTCGCGGTCAAGGGCGACTTTATTCGAGGCGATGTGGTGCGTATTCTTGATCCCAAAGGCGCCGAGCTGGCTCGCGGCATCTGCCGTTACGACCATCTGGAGCTGGACAAGTTGCGCGGTGTCCACTCGGACCAGATTGAGCTGGTACTGGGCTATGGCTACGGCTCTGTGGCCATCCATCGAGACGACATGGTGCTGCTCTAATCAGGGCGGCATGGCATGAACAAAGGGAAATGAGATGAGTCTGGAGAAAATGGGGCAGGCGGCCCGAGAAGCCGCCTATCAGCTGGCTACCATCAGCACGGCGCAGAAAAATCAGGCGCTGGCCGCCATCGCTGACGAGCTTGAGGCGCGCTGTGAGCAGATCCTCGTAGCCAACGCGAAAGATATTGCCGCCGGTCGTGAGGCAGGCTTGTCAGAAGCCATGCTGGATCGCCTGCTGCTCAATCCGGCCCGGCTGGCCGGGATTGTGGCGGATGTGCGCAAGGTGATCACGCTGGATGATCCGGTCGGTGCCGAAATGGATAGCCGGGTGCTGGAAAATGGCCTGCGGCTCTCCCGTCGTCGGGTGCCCATCGGGGTTATCGGCGTCATCTACGAGGCGCGTCCCAACGTCACCATCGACATCGCCAGCCTCTGCCTCAAGACCGGCAACGCCAGCATATTGCGTGGTGGGCGCGAGACCTTCCACTCCAATCTGGAGCTGGTGCGGGTGATCCAGCATGCCTTGGCGGCCTCCGGTCTGCCCGAGGCGGCGGTGCAGTACATCGACAACCCGGATCGGGCGCTGGTCGGCGAGTTGCTGCGTCTCGACCGCTATGTTGACATGATCATCCCCCGTGGCGGTGCCGGCCTGCACAAGATGTGCAAGGAGAACAGCTCCATCCCGGTCATCATCGGCGGGTTCGGTATCAGCCATATTTTCGTCGACGAGAGTGCCGATCTGGTGCGCTCTCTGGTGGTCATCGACAACGCCAAGGTGCAACGCCCCTCCGCCTGCAACGCCCTCGATACCCTGCTGGTACACGAGAAAGTCGCTTCGACTTTCCTGCCGCAGCTGGTCGCTCTGATGAACGAGCGCAAGGTGACGCTGGTGGCCGCGGCCAACGCCATGAGGCTGCTGGCGGGTGCCGACAACCTGTGCGAGGCGGGGCCGGAGGATTTCGATACCGAGTGGCTGGGACTGACCCTGGGGGTCAAGTTGGTGGCGGATGTGAACGAGGCACTGGCCCATATGCGCGAGCATAATGCCGGCCACTCCGATGCCATCCTGACCAACGATCTGGCCAACGCCGAGCGTTTCGTCAACGGAGCCGGTTCGGCGGCTGTCTATGTCAACGCCTCCACCCGTTTCACCGATGGTGGCCAATTTGGTCTGGGTGCTGAAGTGGCGGTGTCGACCCAGATGCTGCACGCCCGTGGCCCCATGGGGCTGACCGAGCTTACCAGCTACAAGTGGGTAGGGCAGGCCGATTACCTCAGCCGTGCCTGATAACCTGTTGTGTCAGATACAAAAATGCCGACTCTTGGGTCGGCATTTTATTTGGTGGATATCGTGAAGATATCAGGCGCTCGGGTTATTCCCCGTGATAGAGCGCCTTGTCACCGTGCTTGAGCACATAACCCTTCCAGATAAAGAGGGTGTAGCCGCTGCCTTGCCACGACCAGTTGCCCTCCGCACCTTGACGGGTCAGCAGGTGCTGCTCGCCGCTTGGCAGATGCAATTCGGCCTGCGTCTGGTCGGCATTGAACATCACGAAGGCGCTGCTGGTCTGGCTGGCATCGGTCGGATTGAGCCGGATACCCTCTTCAAACAGGCGCACACATTTGCCAGCCAGCGCTGACCACTGATAGCCCGCACTGCCGATACAGCCGTGGCTGTCGCGATCGCCGCCCACCAGATGTTGTTCCGGTGTACTGCATGCCGCCAGTAGCAGAGAGGCGGCCATCAGGGTCAAGGTGCGCATGGTTACTCCTGAAGATCCCGTTCGATGACGATATTGGAGAATCCCAACTCTTTGAAGTAGTTCTCCTGGTAATCCTTCACGCTTTTCTTGTCGCGGCGACAAACCTGAGCCAGCTGGGCCTCCATGGCGTGAAAACTGGTGAGATCCAGCCCTTCGGCAGCTGCGATGGCATCGTAGATGCTGCGGAACTTGTCGTTCGCGTAGCCGATCTCTTTGGCCTGTTTTTTATAGGTGTACGTAATCTTAAAGGCCATCTTGCCCTTCCTTCTTCGATTTGGCTTGCTTGCGCTGGACGTAGAGGTAGAGGCTTTCGACCTTCTCCCGAGCCCAGGGGGTCTTGCGCAAAAACTTCAGGCTGGACTTGATGCTGGGATTATCGGTGAAGCAGCGGATATTGATCTGCTGCCCCAGCTCTTCCCAGCCATAGTGCTCGACCAGTGCGGTGACGATGGCTTCCAGCGTCAGCCCGTGCAGCGGGTTGTTTTTCTGCGAGGCGTTCGGTTGCTCGCTCATGCCTGCTCCGCCAGCTTGGCAAAGGGCTGACCCATGCGGGTGGTGACACCGTTGGCCAGATGGGGTTCGAAACCGGCCAGCATGCCCGGGCCAAACAGGCAGACCACGGTGCTGCCCAGCTTGAACAGCCCCATCTCGGCGCCTTTCTGCAGGGTAATGGCCTCGTCGCCGGTATAGTCCCAGCGCACCACCTTCTTCTCTTTGGTCGGCGCAATGTTGCCAGCCCAGATGGTCTCGATGCTGGCCACGATAGTGGCACCGACCAGCACCAGCGCCATCGGGCCGTGCGGGGTGCGGAAGGTGGCGACCACCCGCTCGTTGCGAGCAAACAGGTTCGGCACGTTCTCGGCGGTGAGCGGGTTGACGGAGAAAAGATCCCCCGGCACGAACACCATGCTCTCCAGCACACCATCCAGCGGCATGTGGATGCGGTGATAATCCTTGGGCGCCAGATAGATGGTGGCGAAGTCGCCATCCTTGAACGGCGCCACCAAATCCTCATAGCCACCCAGCAGCTCGCGGGCGCTGTAGTCGTGGCCCTTGGCCTGAATGATGCGACCTTGCTGGATGGGGCCGAGCTGGCTGACGGTGCCATCGACCGGCAGCGCCAGGGTCATGGCATCTTCTACCACGGGGCGGATACCGGGCTTGAGCTCGCGGGTGAAGAACTCGTTGAAGCTCTTATAGTGGGCCGGACTCTCGTGCAGCGCCTCGCTCATGTCGACCTGATACTGCTTGATAAAGGCCTCGATCACTTTGGTGGTGATGTTGCCCGCTTCGGCGGCGGCAAACTTGCCGATCAGACGGGAGAGGGCGTGCTTGGGCAGACAGTATTGACCGGCAATTTTCAGGTTGTCAGTAATGCTCATGTTCATCATCAACGTAGGTTTATTAGGGTCACAGGCGCGCTTGCTGGCGACCGTGACGGGCTTCCTGCATGGTTTCCAGGATGCGGTGATAGTTGTGGAAGCGATCGGCGCTGATGGCGCCCGCGTCGACCGCGGCGCGCAGGGCACAGCCGGGATCGTCCTTGTGGGTACAGTCGCGGAACTTGCAGCCCCCCAGATAGTCGCGAAACTCGACGAAGCACCAGGTGATGCGGTCGGCTTCCAGATGCCAGAGGGCGAACTCGCGGATCCCGGGGGAGTCGATGAGATCGCCACCGCTCGGGAAGTGGTAGAGTCGCGCCGTGGTGGTGGTGTGCTGGCCGAGCCCCGAGTTTTCGGAGATCTCGCCGGTCAATACATCCAGCCCCGGCATCAGGGCGTTGGTGAGCGACGACTTGCCCACCCCGGACTGGCCGACGAAGATGCTGATCTTGTCGGTCAGGGCTGCCTTGAGTTCATCCAGCCCTTCGCCGCTCTCGCAGCTCACCAGCAGCACCTCGTAATTGAGTTTGCGGTAGGTTTCGAGCTGGCTTTCGATGCGCGCTCTGGCGGCATCATCGAGCATATCGACCTTGTTCAGCACGATGAGGGGGCGGATCTCCACATCCTCGGCGGCCACCAGATAGCGGTCGACGATGTTGGTGGAGAACTCGGGCATCACCGCAGAGACGATGATGATCTGGTCGATATTGGCGGCGATGGGTTTGACCCCGTCGTAGAAGTCCGGCCGGGTCAGTACCGAGTGGCGCGGATGCACCGCCTCGATGACGCCCGCTGTCGCGACATTGAGGCCGGGACGCCACACTACCTTGTCGCCGCACACCAGACTGCTGATGCTGCTGCGCCGCAGGTTGCTGCGGTGGATGGTGCCATCACTCGCTTCCACGTCTGCGTGCTGACCAAAACGACTGATCACCACCCCTTCGATGGCGGGGCCAAACAGGGTGTCATCCACCACTGTGGTGTGATCTTTTTGCAGCCGCCGTTCGCGGTTGGCCTGGACGCGCCTTTGTTGACCCAGATTGAGTTTTGCTTTCTTTGCCACTCGATTCGCCAGTTTATGAACAGATCCAAAGCCAGTATGATACATGCAAATTGGCAAAATTCCGCCATTCCTCCCAATAGAGAGAGCAATCATGACAGTCAGCGCGCAGAACCTGGTATGGATCGACATGGAGATGACGGGTCTCGACCCCGAAGAGAACGTGGTACTGGAGATTGCTACCATAGTCACCGACAAGGATCTGAACGTACTGGCCGAAGGGCCGGTCATCGCCATTCATCAGAGTGATGAAGAGCTGGCCAAGATGGACGACTGGAACGTCAACACCCATACCAAGAGCGGTCTGGTGGCCCGGGTCAAGGCGAGCCAGCACGATGAGGCGAAAGCCGTTGCCGAGACCCTCGACTTCATTCGCCAGTGGGTGCCGGAGCGCACCAGCCCGCTGTGCGGCAACAGCATCGGTCAGGATCGCCGCTTCATGGTCAAGCACATGGCCGAGCTGGAAGCCTTCTTCCACTACCGCAACGTCGACGTCAGCACCATCAAGGAGCTGGTACGCCGCTGGCAGCCGGAACTGCTGGATCAGTTCAAGAAGAGCGGCACCCATCAGGCGCTGGATGATATCCGCGAATCCATCGCCGAGTTGCAGTTCTATCGCAGCCACGTCTTCAAGATCTGATTCTCCGGCAAGGGGTTGTCATGCTCTGGCTGCTAAAATCGACAGTTCGGCCAGCTTTTGAGCGAACGCGCGCAACCAGACAAAAAAGCCCTTGCAATTGGAATGACTGCTCTTATAATTCGGCTCCCGTACAGTAGCGCAAGCAACCAAATGCTGTACGGCCTGTTTTAAGGTAGTTGCGGGAATAGCTCAGTTGGTAGAGCACGACCTTGCCAAGGTCGGGGTCGCGAGTTCGAGTCTCGTTTCCCGCTCCAAAAATCTGATGATGACACTGGTGCAAACCAGCCCGATGCGGGAATAGCTCAGTTGGTAGAGCACGACCTTGCCAAGGTCGGGGTCGCGAGTTCGAGTCTCGTTTCCCGCTCCAATCATCAGCCAGCCTCAAGACAACCAAATTGTTGCGGGAATAGCTCAGTTGGTAGAGCACGACCTTGCCAAGGTCGGGGTCGCGAGTTCGAGTCTCGTTTCCCGCTCCAAAAAATTTGTAAGTGATATTCCGATGCGGGAATAGCTCAGTTGGTAGAGCACGACCTTGCCAAGGTCGGGGTCGCGAGTTCGAGTCTCGTTTCCCGCTCCAATCACTTGCAGATGACATTCTGTTGCGGGAATAGCTCAGTTGGTAGAGCACGACCTTGCCAAGGTCGGGGTCGCGAGTTCGAGTCTCGTTTCCCGCTCCAAACATTTGTAAGTGACATTCCGTTGCGGGAATAGCTCAGTTGGTAGAGCACGACCTTGCCAAGGTCGGGGTCGCGAGTTCGAGTCTCGTTTCCCGCTCCAATCACTTGTAAATGACATTCTGTTGCGGGAATAGCTCAGTTGGTAGAGCACGACCTTGCCAAGGTCGGGGTCGCGAGTTCGAGTCTCGTTTCCCGCTCCAATCTCTCTTCGAAGTTTTCATAATCCCTCTGAATTGCCCCTCATATCGCGCTGCGATGCTTTGTCGTATCTGGCGTTTACTAGGCGCGTCTCTACCACCTCCTGCCAACAGGAAGGGGATGTGGGCTCATGGTGCGGGTTGTACGAGGGAAAGGTGGTTGGCAGGAAGAATTGCGGGCAAAAAAGAGGAGGGGCCTTGGCTCCTCCTGCATGATTCACTGGCGCGGGCTTAAACCAGAGTAACGTTCTCAGCCTGAGGGCCTTTTTTGCCCTGGGTCACAGTGAACTGGACTTTTTGACCTTCAGCCAGGGTTTTGAAACCGGTGCTCTGGATGGAGGAGAAGTGAACGAATACGTCCGGACCCTGGGATTGTTCAATAAAGCCAAAACCCTTGGTTTCGTTGAACCATTTTACCTGGCCGGTGCGAATGTCAGACATGTGCTAAATCCTATCAATAACAAAATGAAACTAAGCCCGTGCTGGGCTGCATTTGCCTTGCAAGCAGGGGTTGGCTCATGACTGACCACGTCTCTTTGTCCCAGTAGCACGTAGAACAATCCCTGTCTAAAGCACAAACGATTGTACGTTAGCGCCGATCCTTGTCAATTTGACCCCTTTCGTTTTTTGAACAAGCTAAAAATATTGTGAAGTCAGTAGCTTATTTGAAGATATTTGACTGAAAAAAACGGGAGGCCAGCGCCTCCCGTTTTTGTTATTCCTTGAGGGCGAACCCTTCGCCCTGCCGGTCGTAGCGGTAAACCGCCTGACCGTAGGAGCGGATCTCCACCCGCTGGATGCGGCGGGTGTCGTCCACCAGGATGAAGATAGAGCGGCCCGATTGCAGGCGGGTCAGGGGACGATCCGGCCCCTCGATGGCGATCAGGCGGCTCAGCTCGGCACCCGGCAACTCGAATTTACGCCAGATGGAGTAGAGGGTCTCACCCGCCTGCACATCGTGTTGCAGCCAGGTGCCGTTGACCTTCTCTTCTACCGGCTTGGCTGCCGCGGGCGCACTGCCTGCCACGCCATTGCCGACAGTTAGAGCTTGAGCAGGCACGGCCAGCGGCACTTCCAGCGAGCCGGAAGGGGCTGCTTTGGGAGCGGATGGTGCTGGCTCCCAGGCCAGCACCAGCAACCAGAGCGGGATCAGGATCAGCAGACCTATGGTGTTTTTGCGGGGCAGCGGGCTGGACAGCTTGAATTTGCCTGCTTTGGCATCCTGGCGGCGTTGGCCGAGGTTGCTCATCCCTTGGCCAAAACGTTGGCGCAGGGACAGGGTCGCGGCATTGATGCGATGGAGCAGGGATCCTTGTGATTCGTCTTGGCGACGCTGCTGGGCTCGTCTGTTATGGCCTCGTGGGCGACGGTCCGGGGTGGGCACGGCATTTACCTCTCACTACATTGCCTGCCATCAGGCAAATTCGTCGCCTATGGTAAACGGACTCGCCCCCGAGGGGGAGAGTCCTGAAGCGGAAAATTATCAGCTGAGACGAAATTGACCCAATAATTGCTGCAATTTGTCGGCCGCCTGACGCAATGCCTGACTGGCTTTGGCCGTTTCGGTCGCATCCTGAGCAATGTCGTTGGCCAGTGCGTTGGTTTTTGACAGGTTGCCGGAGACGGTTTCTGAGACCGAGCTCTGCTCTTCGGCGGCGGAGGCGATCTGATAGGTCATGTCGTTGATGGTGGAGATGGCCTGGTAGATGCTGCCGAGCGCCTCTTCCGCCAGATCCGCTTCGCTCACTGCCTGATGGGTCAGTTGCTGGCTCTGGGTGATGGCGTTGACTGCATTGGTGGAGCTGAGGCGGATCTTCTCGATCAACTCCTGGGTGTTCTGCACCGCCTGCTGGGTATTGCCCGCCAGTTTGCGCACCTCGTCAGCGACTACCGCAAAGCCACGACCCTGTTCGCCAGCCCGGGCAGCCTCGATGGCGGCGTTGAGAGCCAGCAGGTTGGTCTGGTCGGCAATCCCCTGAATGACGGTGAGGATGCTGGTGATTTGGGCGCTGTCGTGAGCCAGCCCTTCCACCACTTCGGCCCCTTTACCTGCTTCTGCTGCGACCTTGTGCATCGACTGGATCACCTGCTGGAAGCGCTCCTTGCCCTGATCGGCCGCGCTTTGCGCCTGTTTGGCCGAGTCGGCGGTGTTGTTGGCGTGGGTGGCGACCTCCTGACTGACGTAGGACATCTCCTGCACCGCGGTCAGCATCTGCTCCATCTCGGCCTGATGGTGCTGCAGGTTGTTGTCGGTCTGACCGGCGATGCGGTCTGTGTCACCGGCATAACGGTTCACCTCGCTGGCAGTCTTGAGCACATCCCCGAGCAGCCCTTGCAGCTTGTCGATAAAGCGGTTGATCCCCTTGGCGAGATCCCCCAGCTCGTCGACAGATCGGGTTGCGAGACGTTTGGTGAGATCCCCTTCCCCATCGGCGATGTCATCCACCAGGCTGACCATCTGGCGGATGGGACCAGTGATGCTGCGGGCAATCACCAGCATGGTGGCCAGCGCCAGCACCAGTACGATAACGGCGCCCACCAATTGCTGGGTCATGGCTGCCTGGTTCATGTCGCTCAGCTGGCTCTCCAGCTGATCGGCCCCCGCCAGTACCACCTTGTAGGGCAGGGTGACGATGATGGCCCAGTTGCGGCTCATTCCCGGCACCATGATGGGGACGGAAATACGGAATGACTCGTCCAGCTCCTGACGCTGAACTTCCGGTTTCAGGTACTGCTGCCACTGGTTGCCCAGCACCTTACTTGCGCTGCTGCCGAGCAGGCTGGCATCGCCGCTGGTGCCGGTGATGACACCGGCTGCGCTGACGATCAGGGTTTCGCCCTTGCCGTCATAGATATTGCTGTTGAGGCTCTTGGCCTGACGGCTGATGGAGTCCACCGCCAGATCGAGGGCTGCGATGCCGCGGAACTGGCCATTCACCATGATGGGGGTGGTGATGGTGCTCACCAGCACCTGCTGACCGTTGATATCCACCTTGAAGGGGTCGATCAGGCAGGAGCGTCCTTCCCGTTTCGGGCAGGCGTAGTAGTCGTTGGCGGGATTGCCGAATTCGTCCGGGTCGGTTTTTTCGATGGAGAGCAGCAGATCGGTGCCGATTTGATCCTTGTCGCGATAGAAGTAGGGCACGAAGCGCCCCTTGTCATCACTGCCCAGCGCACTCTGGCCAGCAAAGCTGGCATCCTGACCGTCGAAACCGTTGGGCTCGAAGCCAGCAAAGGCGCCATAGAGCTGGGGCTCCAACGCCAATTGTGCCTTGAGCAGGTCGGTGGCCTGCTGGCGATCCAGCGGCAGTTTGCCCTGTTGTTGCAAGGCGAGGGCGCTGGCCATCTGCTGGGTGTAGGAGAGCCCTTTTTGCAGCAGCTGGGTGATGGTTGCCGCCTCGGCGCGGGCATTGGCGCTGACCTTCTGCCATGCCTCCTGCTGCAGCGCTTCACGGCTGGAGCTGATGGTGAGTTGTTGGGTCTGTTGGCCGGAGTATTGGTTGAGCAGGATCAGGATGACCAGGGCTGCGGTCATGGCGATCCCGGCCATCACTAGAATGCGATTCTGGATAGAACGGAACTGCATCGTCTCTTCCTTGTTCGTGAGAAGTGTGGTGAGCGTTGTTTGGGTATCGACCGGAGGAGGCAGCTCTCCAGCATTGTGCATAGCAAATCGGAAACGGGGCTTCGGTTTTGCGATCCTCTTCAAATATCGGGCTACAGATGCAAATGGCGACAGATTTAATCCCCTACTTTAGCCCGCAATGGCGTCATGGTTTTCCCATCCGTGATTGTCGGTGCTAAAATGCGACGGTTTTTTCTAACGAATTGGCCCAAGGCCCTCTACACAAGGCTTAAAGATGAAAGTCAAAACCCGTTTTGCTCCCAGCCCGACCGGCTTTTTGCATGTCGGCGGTGCCCGTACCGCACTCTATTCCTGGTTGTTTGCAAAGAACCAGGGCGGTGAGTTCGTGCTGCGTATTGAGGATACCGACCTGGAACGTTCCACTCAGGAGGCGATCGACGCCATCATTGAGGGCATGGAATGGCTGGAGCTGAACTGGGATGAGGGCCCCTACTACCAGACCAAGCGCTTCGATCGCTACAACGGTCTGATCGACGAGATGCTGGCCGATGGCCGCGCCTACAAGTGCTATTGCTCCAAAGAGCGTCTGGAAGCGCTGCGTGAAGGCCAGATGGCCAACGGCGAGAAGCCCCGTTATGACGGCAAGTGCCGCGACCACGCCCACGATCACCCGGCCGATGCGCCGCACGTCATCCGCTTCCGCAACCCGACCGAAGGTTCCGTGGTGTTCGATGACCACGTCCGTGGCCGTATCGTGTTCGCCAACACCGAGCTGGACGATCTGATTATCCGCCGTACCGACGGTGCCCCGACCTACAACTTCTGTGTTGTAGTCGATGACTGGGATATGGAGATCACCCACGTGGTGCGTGGCGAAGACCACATCAACAACACCCCGCGTCAGATCAACATCTACAAGGCGCTGAACGCGCCGGTACCGGAGTTTGCCCACGTCTCCATGATCCTGGGTGACGACGGCGCCAAGCTCTCCAAGCGCCACGGTGCAGTTTCTGTGATGCAGTACCGCGACGACGGCTACCTGCCGGAAGCGCTGCTGAACTATCTGGTACGTCTGGGCTGGTCCCACGGCGATCAGGAGATCTTCACCCTGGACGAGATGATCAAGTTGTTCAGTCTGGATGCCATCTCCAAGTCCGCCTCCGCCTTCAATACCGACAAGCTACTGTGGCTGAACAACCACTACATGCGCAGTCTGGATCCGACCTATGTGGCCAAGCATCTGGCATGGCACATGGAAAACCAGAAGATCGACACCAGCAATGGCCCGGCTCTGGCCGACGTGGTGACCCTGCTGGCCGAGCGCTGCAACACCCTGGTTGAGATGGCTGCCCAGAGCCGCTACCTGTTCGAAGATTTTGAGGCGATCGACGAAGCGGCTGCCAAGAAGCACCTGCGTGGCGTCGCTGCCGAGCCGCTGGCTCTGGCCAAGACCAAGCTGGCTGCACTGGATAGCTGGACCACCGAAGCGCTGCACGAGCTGATTGAAGCGACCGCTGCCGAGCTGGGTCAGGGCATGGGCAAGGTTGGTATGCCGTTGCGTGTGGCCGTCACCGGTCTGGGTCAATCCCCTGCCATCGACGCCGTAATGGCACTGGTGGGCAAGGAGCGCGTACTGGCGCGTATCGACCGCGCACTGGCTTACATCGCAGCCCGCATGGCTGCCGAGTAAGTTGTGCAAGAGTGGGCGAGGCGATAGCCGAGCCTGCCCTTTGTCCGATAGAAAAAATCCGAAACCACTGGTTTCGGATTTTTTTATGGCCATCGCACAGGTTGATAGCAACGCCGGAATAAAAAAATGCCAGTCAGCTGACTGGCATTTTTATTGGGACAGAGTGCCGCTTAGTGACTGTCGACCCAAACGAACTTGAGGACGAACAGCAGGGCCACCACCAGCACGCAGGGGTTGATCTCGCGCCAGCGGCCGGTGCCTGCCTTCATCACGCAGTAGGAGATAAAGCCGACGGCGATCCCCTCGGTGATTGAGAAGCTGAACGGCATCATGACGGCGGTCATAAAGGCCGGTACCGCTTCGGTCAGATCTTCCCACTTCACCCGGGTCAGCTCGGAGCACATCAGTACGCCCACATAGATAAGGGCGCCAGCGGCGGCGTAGGCCGGCACCATGGCGGCGACCGGAGAGAAGAAGATTGCCAGCAGGAACAGGATGCCGACCACGATGGCAGTCAGACCGGTACGGCCGCCGACGGCAACGCCGGAGCTACTCTCGATAAAGGCGGTGACCGAGGAGGTGCCCATGAAAGCGCCGCCGACGGAGCTCACGCTATCGACCAGCAGTGCCTGCTTCATGCGCGGGAAGTGGCCCTTGTCATCAGCCAGCTTGGCGCGGTTGGTGACGCCGATCAGGGTGCCGGAGGAGTCGAACAGGTTGACCAGCATAAAGGAGAAGATGATCCCGGCGAGGCTGATGTCGAGCGATCCCATCAGATCCAGCTGGCCGAACACCGGCTCGATGCTGGGGGGCATGGAGACGAAACCCTTGAAGGTGACATCGCCAAACAGCCAGCCCAGCGCCGTGGTGACCACGATGGCGATCAGCACGGCGGAATGAACGCCGCGGGCGGAGAAGATGCAGATCAGGAAGAAACCGAGCAGACCCAGCAGGCAGGGCAGGGAGGTGAGGTTGCCCACGGTCACCATAGTCGCGGGGCTGGCCACGACGATCCCGGCGTTGTGCAGGCCGAGCAGGGCGATCAGCAGACCGATACCGGCGGTGATGCCGACCCGCAGGGTGAGCGGAATGTTGCCGATAAGCCAATAACGCACTCGCAGCAGGGTGAGGATCAGCAGACCCATGGCGCCCCAGAAGATGGTGCCCATGCCCACTTGCCAGGAGTAGCCCATACCGGCCACGACCACGAAGGCGAAGAAGGCGTTGAGGCCCATGGCGGGTGCCAGCGCGATGGGCAGGTTGGCGAGCAGACCCATCAGGATGCTGCCGATACCGGCGATGAGGCAGGTGGTGACAAAGACTGCCTGGGTGTCCATGCCTGCCGCAGAGAGGATCTGTGGGTTGACGAACACGATATAGACCATGGTCAGGAAGGTAGTGATGCCTGCGATCAGTTCGGTGCGGGCGTTGGTGCCATGGCCCTTCAGGGCAAACAGACGCTCAAGCAATCCTTGCCCGGCAGCCTGTGTGGGGGCCTGTTGTGGTTGATTCATGTTGGATTCCAATAGGTGACGTGAAATAAGCAGCAGGCGAGCGGGCTCCCATTCATGGGGGAGTGATGGCCCTGTTTCTGGTGGAGAAGTAACCAGACTCGTCCTGATACCGTGACAGCGCGCACATTTTTACACAGGCGACGCCGTTTACAAACCCCGGATCTGCGAAGCAGATCAATGAATGGAGCAAAAGATCAAACGTTTGCTTTTTCGCCAACAAAAAAGGTTCTCGTCGGAGAACCTTTTTGGCGCGGAGAGGGCAGAGATCAGAGCGTTTTGAAGTAGCGCTCCACCAGCTGGGCCAGCACCGAATCGAGCTGATCCTGCACTTCTCCCAGCTCGCGGCCGAAGCGGCGCAGAAAGAGGCTGGCCTGCTCCTCGCTCAGTTTGAGATCGTTGAGAAAGAACTCCTGCTCCGGCAGCTTCTTGTCGTAACGGGGGATCAGCACCCAGCTCACCAGCTCCGGCTCGACTGCTTCGAAGATCTTGGCGGCGGCAACGCAGAAGGTTTCGATATGTTCCTTGCCATCCGGCCCGAGACAGCCGGGTTCAACCCGGATCTGGATGGTCAGTTTTTTGGTCATTTCAGTACATCCATGCAATGTTATCCGTCTTGGATTGTAAGCCAAAAGGCAACAGAAAGGGGAGCCGGAGCTCCCCTTGTGACGCTGGTCGCAGCTGCGATGGTACGGCTTGCGCCGACCGACCGCTTACTTGGCGATGCGCTTGTACTTGGCGCGGTGCGGCTGGATGGCCTCGGCGCCATAGGTCTTCTTCTTCCACTCTTCGTATTCGGTAAAGTTACCTTCGAAGAACTCGATCTTGCCCTCATCCTGATAGTCGAGGATGTGAGTGGCGATACGGTCGAGGAACCAGCGGTCGTGGGAGATGACCATGGCACAACCCGGGAACTCCAGCAGGGCGTTCTCGAGGGCGCGCAGGGTTTCGATGTCCAGATCGTTGGTCGGTTCATCCAGCAGCAGCACGTTGCCGCCGGTCTGCAGCAGCTTGGCCAGATGCAGACGACCACGTTCACCACCGGAGAGCTCGCCAACCCGCTTCTGCTGGTCGGAACCCTTGAAGTTGAAGCGGCCGATATAGGCGCGGCTCGGGAACTCGTAGTTGCCGATGCGCAGGATATCCTGACCGTCAGCGACCTCTTCGAATACCGTCTTCTTGTCATCCATGCTGTCGCGGAACTGATCGACAGAGGCCAGTACCACGGTTTCACCCAGGGTGATGGCGCCGGAATCCGGCTGCTCCTGACCCGACATCATGCGGAACAGGGTCGACTTACCGGCACCGTTCGGGCCGATGATGCCGACGATGGCACCCTTCGGAATGGCAAACGACAGATCGTCGATCAGTACACGATCACCGTAGGATTTGCGCAGGTTGGCCACTTCCACCACCTTGTCGCCGAGGCGCGGTCCGGGCGGAATGAACAGCTCGTTGGTCTCGTTGCGCTTCTGGTAGTCGTTGGTGTTGAGTTCTTCGAAGCGAGCCATACGGGCCTTGGACTTGGCCTGACGCCCTTTCGGGTTTTGACGAACCCACTCCAGCTCTTTCTCGATGGACTTGCGACGGGCCGCTTCGGAACTGGCTTCCTGCGCCAGACGGGCGTCCTTCTGCTCCAGCCAGGAGGAGTAGTTGCCTTCCCACGGGATACCTTCGCCGCGGTCCAGCTCCAGGATCCAGCCTGCCACGTTGTCGAGGAAGTAACGGTCGTGGGTGATCGCCACTACAGTGCCTTCGTAGTCGTGCAGGAAGCGCTCCAGCCAGGCCACGGATTCCGCATCCAGGTGGTTGGTCGGTTCGTCCAGCAGCAGCATGTCAGGCTTTTCCAGCAGCAGACGGCACAGTGCCACACGGCGGCGCTCACCACCGGAGAGGTGCTTGATCTTGGCATCCCAGGCCGGCAAGCGCAGGGCATCGGCCGCACGCTCCAGCTGGTTTTCCATGTTGTGACCACCCTGGGCCTGGATAATGGCCTCCAGCTCGCCCTGTTCGCGGGCCAGCTTGTCAAAGTCGGCATCCGGGTCGGCGTAGGCCGCATAGACCTCGTCCAGGCGAGCCATGGCGCGCTTCACCTCGCCAACGGCCTCTTCGACCGCTTCGCGTACGGTCTGCTCTGGCTCCAGCTTCGGCTCCTGCGGCAGGTAGCCGATCTTGATGCCGGGCTGTGGACGGGCTTCCCCTTCGATCTCGGTGTCGATACCCGCCATGATGCGAAGCAGGGTCGATTTACCGGCGCCGTTCAGACCCAGCACGCCGATCTTGGCGCCCGGGAAGAAGCTCAAGGAGATGTTCTTGAGAATATGACGCTTGGGCGGCACTACCTTGCCGACCCGGTTCATGGTGTAAATAAATTGAGCCATTGGCTAATTCTCTTCCTTTTCAGCAGGTTAATGTCTTGGCATTAACAGACTGATGTCGTGGTGGGGCCAGGTCGACACAGGCCAACCGGGTTCCAAAAAACCCGTCGATTGTAAACCAACGGACGAGGGGGGGCAAAGGTGGTACCCGGCTATGTCCCCCCTTTGCCGCAGCGGTCACGCCTTGCTGCATCAGCCGTGCAATTTGGGCATGATGTGGGCTGCCGTTTTGTTCCGGAGCCGTCATGAACCCATCTCCTCAAGCCCCTTCACTGGCCGCCTTTCTCTGCACAATGGGATTGGACGCCGCGCTGAGCGAAGCCATCAGCCTGCGCTTGCCACGGCAGACGCTGCGCGCCGGTCAGGCACTGTTGGCGCAAGGGGCAGAGCAGGAAGCTGCCTGCTATATCGAAGCGGGCATCGCTCGCGCCTGCCACTACACCCGGGACGGACAGGAGCGCTGCAAGGAGTTCTACTTCGAGGGGGAACTCTGCCTGCTCTATGACAGCTGGCTCACGGGGTCGCCCGCCCGCTATCAGCTGGAGGCGCTGACGGAGTTGCAGGTGGTGCGGGTGCCGCTCACCCTGCTGGATGAGCCCGCTTGGCAGCCGGTTTGCATGGCCCTGCTACGCCTGCAGCTCGGTTACAAGGAGCGCAAGGAGGCGTTTTTGCTGCTTCACTCTCCCGAGGAGCGTTATCGGGAGCTCTGCCACACCTTCCCTCACTGGCCTGCGCGGCTCACTCAGGTGCAGCTCGCCAACTATATCGGTATCAGTCCGGTCACTCTGTCACGGATCCGCAGGCGCATTAACACGGGTTAATGCCGCTCTCCGACCATCCCCTCAAGCTGCGCCATCCAAATGACGGATGAGGTGTGGATGATGTCGCTGTTTCTGTGGTCGCAGCTGGTGGTGAGTCTGGCCTTGTTGCTCGATCTGTTGTCGTTTCAGTTGCGGGATCGCCGCAGGATCCTGGCCTGTCTGGCCCTCTCCTGCGCCCTCAATGCCGGTCACTTTGCCCTGCTCGGGCAGTGGTCTGCCGCCAGCCTGTTGCTGCTGGCCAGCTTGCGCTTTCTGGTGAGCATCTGGCTGGTTCGCCGCATCTTGATGTGGTTTTTCATGGGGTTGGCCTGTGCGGCGGCGCTGGCGACCTATCAGGGCGCACTCTCATTGATCGGGCTGCTGGCGAGCCTGCTGCAAACCCGGGCCGCGTTTTGCCCGGATGATCGCCTTTTGCGGCGCTGGATGCTGCTCGGTACCCTCTGCTGGTTTGGCAATAACCTGCTGGTGGGCTCACCAGTCGCCGCACTGATGGAGGGGCTGTTTCTGGTCAGCAATATGGTGGGCTACTACCGCCACTATGGCTTCAATTATTGGGGTCGTGGCCGCCACAGTGGCCGCAGAAAGAGGCGTGTGCCGCCTTCCGATCGGGCGAGCTCCTGACCTCCCGCTCAGGGCTGCTTGTGGCCAGCGAAGTAGAGCACCCGTTTCACATACTCCTGCGTCTCGTCATAGGGTGGGATCCCGCCATAGCGTTCCACCGCTTTTTCCCCGGCATTGTAGGCTGCCGAGATCAGTACCCAGTCGCCATCGAAGCGGCGATCCAGCCATTTGAGATAACTGACGCCACCCTTGATGTTCTGGGCTGGATCGAATGGTCGGGTCACCCCGAATCGTTGCTGGGTTTCGGGGATCAGCTGCATCAGCCCCTGAGCATTCTTGGGTGAAACGGCGCGGCTTTCGAGATTGGATTCGGCGATGGCAATCGCCAGCACCAGCCGTGCATCCACCTTATGGTGTTTGGCGGCGTGGCGCAGCATGGTAACCAGCTTTTGCTTGGCAGGAGGCTGGCGGGCAACCCAGGTGTCGACATTGAAGGGGGTGGAGGGGAGCCCGGCCAGATAGCCACCCTGACCGCCACGGATCCCGATGCCGCACTGATCACCCATGGGGGCATTGCCGATGCGAGCGCTGTAGTAGCGGGCAGCCTGTCGGTTACCAAGGCGCATTGCCATGGCGAGGTAGCTGTTGGCCAGCTTGGCGCTGCGTATCGAGGTGGGGCCGGTGGCGAGCAGACGGCCGATCCGGAAATAACCTTCGGGATTGCCTGTGCTGGCGGCGACACAGTAGAAGGCGCTGGCTTTTTGCAGATTGCCGTGTTGCTGGGCCACTTGACCCTGCTTGATCGCCGTCAGCGCCTTGGGGGCCTGTCTGAAATCCCTGCCTTGTGCCATCGCCCGCGGCGTACCTGCCAGTAACAACGACAAAAAAAGCAGCAAAAACAGTCCGTTTTCGCTGATGTACCTCATGGGTTATCTCCTGTTTGAGTACAGAAGATATAGAGGAACATGGCTGCTATCGCCACGAACCCAGTGGATCCTGTTGTTATAGCGGGGGGATTTCAGAGAGCAAAACGGTATGGAACTAACGGTATCTCGACCTTTTCACACCATTTTTCATCCGGTTAGAAGTCGTGGTGATACTCCTGCTCATCCTGCACCGTGGGAGGAAGCGTGTGATAGAAGCTGCCAATTTCGCTGACAACCCAGAGCGAAAGCAGGGCCAGCAGGCTGAGCAGGGGAAGCAGAGAGTGGCTCTGGGTCAGGGCATAGGCCGCAATGGCGGCACCGGTCAAAAGCAGGGTTCGGATCATGAAGTGGCTCCTTGTCGTCATGGGGGTGTTGCGTGGCCACGGACAGAGCGCCTGGGGTCGGGAGTAGTTCCCGGGTGGCACGAAGCGCGCTGAGTATATCGCGTCATGCCGCTGCCGATCCGTGGTGTCATCACACTTTCCATAGTCATGGGGTTCGTATCGAGTTGAGCCCCGCCAGATGCGGGGCCAGTAATGGTTTGACGGTCAGAAGAAACCGCCGTTGTTATCGTCACTGTCGACCCAGCCGCTACTCTGGCTATCGTCGTCGAGAAAATTGCTGCCAACATCGGGAGGCGAATCCCAGCCGTCCCAGCGCACCGGTTCCGCATCGACCGGATTGGCAATGGCCGCCGGTTCAATGATGTCGATGATCTCCTCGGGCCGGTTGTTGTGAAACAGTCCGCCGATCATATCGGCCAACATGACGCCACCGGTCACACCGGCGGCGGTTTGCAGGGCGCCGCCCAAAAAGGAGCTGGTACGGGATGCTGGCTGGGCAGGCGCGGATGCCGGTGGCGGCGTAAAGCGCGGAGGCGGGCTGCTTTCGCTACCAAACAGGCCGGAGAGAAAACTGCCACCACTTGGGGCGCTCTGGCTGGCTTCCAGCTCCTTGACCCGCTCGTTGAGGCGAGTAAGGGCTGCCTGCTGGATCAGCAGCGCCTGGGCCATGTAGTAGGGGGCATCGGGCTGCTGGGCCAGATGCTGGCGGATCAGCTGATCCGCTTGTGGGTCTCGCTTGCTATCCCTGGCTTGCGCTTGCTTGAGGCGGTCGAACAGTCCATCGATCAGACCCTGTTCCTGTGATTGCATCTCAAATCCTCGCTATGGTGCGCAGACAGTGCGTTCAGCCATCCTAAAACCCGCGGCGCATCAGTGGTATCTGATTAACTCATCAATGACTGAGGGGCTACCCACGCTCGTCAGCGGGCGGGTCGGTAGTAGTCGAGAAACCAGCGGACAAACTCGGCAACACCTTGCTTGAGGGGCGTAGCGGGGCGCAGGCCGGTGAGGGTGTGCAGCGGCTCGCTGTCAGCCCAGGTGGCGTGCATGTCGCCTGCCTGCATCGGCAGCATCCGCTTGATGGCGGGCTTGCCGATGGCCTCTTCCAGCGCCTCGATAAAATCGAGCAGCCGCACCGGCTGGCCGTTGCCGATATTGAGGATGCGGTAGGGGGCGGCGCTCTCGGCCGCGCTCTGCTCGCTGGCGTGCCAATCGGGATTGGGGCGGGGCGGCTGGTCGGCCACGGTGAGGATCCCCGCGACTATGTCGTCTATGTAGGTGAAGTCGCGGCTGAGATCGCCGTGGTTGTATACGTCGATTGGCTCGCCCGCGAGGATGGCGCGGGTGAACTTGATTATGGCCATGTCAGGCCGGCCCCAGGGGCCGTAGACGGTAAAAAAGCGCAGCCCTGTGGTGGGCAGGCCATAGAGCGCCGAATAGGCGTGGGCCATCAGCTCGCCGCTCTTCTTGGTGGCGGCGTAGAGGGAGACCGGGTGATCCACCTGCTGCGCGGTGGAGTAGGGCATCTGATCCCCCATGCCATAGACCGAGCTGGAGGAGGCGTAGATGAGGTGCTGGATCCTGTGGTGACGACACCCTTCCAGCACCGTCAGCATGCCGGTGAGGTTACTGTCGGCATAGGCGAACGGATTTTCGATGGAGTAACGCACCCCCGCCTGCGCCCCCAGATGGATCACCCGCTCGAAACGGTTGCTGGCAAACAGGGTCGCCATCGCTTCGCGATCCGCCAGATCCAGCCGCTCGAAGTGAAAATGGGGGAAACTGGCTAGCTGGGCCAGCCGCGCCTCTTTCAGACTCACCTCGTAGTAGTCGTTGAGGTTGTCGATCCCCACCACCCGATGACCTGCGGCGCACAGCTGGCTGGCTACATGAAAACCGATAAAACCGGCGACGCCGGTGACCAGATAGGTCATGGTTGAGTCTCCGGGTTGCAACTGGTGTTGGCAGGCTGCTTTTTGGCGGGAAGATGTGGTCGCCCGATGGCGTGATAGTCAAACCCGAGCTCGCTGAGCTGGCGCGGATCATAGAGGTTGCGGCCATCAATGATGACGGGCTGGTTGAGCAGGGCCTTCAGCTGCTGGAAATCGGGGGCGCGAAACGCCTGCCACTCGGTGCAGATCAGCAGGGCATCGGCCCCTTCCAGTGCGGCCTCCTGAGTGGGGCTGAGCAGCAGATCCGGCCGCTGGCCGTAGATCTGGCGGGCGCGCTCCATCGCCTTGGGATCAAAGGCCTGCACTCGGCCACCGGCAGCCCAGATGGCTGCCAGTAGCGGGCGGCTCGGCGCATCGCGCATATCGTCGGTGCCGGGTTTGAACGCCAGCCCCCACAGGGCGAAGGTGCGGCCGCGCAGGTCCGGGCCAAAGCGGGTCAGCAGGGTTTGCGCCATCTTCTGTTGCTGGCGCTGATTGACCTGCTCGACCGCTGCCAGCAGCGGGGCGTCGTAGCCGACACTCGCCGCGGTATGGCGCAACGACTTGATATCCTTGGGGAAGCAGGAACCGCCGTAGCCGCAGCCCGGGTAGATAAAGTGGTAACCGATGCGGGGATCGGCCCCCATCCCCTGGCGCACCGCCTCGATATCTGCCCCCAGGTCCTCGGCGAGGGCCGCCATCTCGTTCATAAAGGAGATCTTGGTGGCCAGCATGGCGTTGGCGGCGTATTTGGTGAGCTCGGCGCTGCGCAGATCCATCACCACGATCCGGTCGTGATTGCGGTTGAAGGGGGTGTAGAGGGCGCGCAACTGCTCAAGCGCACGCTCGTTGTCACAGCCGATGATGATGCGGTCCGGCCGCATGCAGTCGTTGACCGCCGCTCCCTCCTTGAGAAACTCGGGATTGGCCGCCACCTCGCAGGCGAGGGTCAGCCCACGTTCGGCCAACTGTAGCTCAATGTGTTCCCTTACTTGCTGCGTTGTGCCGACCGGCACAGTGCTTTTGGTCACTACCAGCTTGGGGCGGCTCATCAGTCGGCCTATGGTGTCGGCCACCGCCAGCACATGTTGCAGGTCGGCCGAGCCATCCTCGTCAGCCGGGGTGCCCACGGCGATCAGCAGCAGGTCGGCGTGTGCCACGGCAATGGCGGGATCGACCGTGAAGCTCAGGCGGCCGTTGGCCAGATGGCTCTCGACCAGCGGGGCCAGCCCTGGCTCATAGAAGGGGATCTGCCCCAGCCTGAGGGCGGCGATCCTCTCATCATCCACATCCACGCAGCAGACCTGATGGCCCACCTCAGCCAGAACGGCGGCCTGCACCAGCCCGACATAGCCTGTGCCAAAAATGGTGACCTTCATGAAAAGTGCCTCGTGCTGTGAATGGGGGGATAGCGCGCTTAAACCGCGGCATGCTGCATCTTGGTGCAGCGGGTGTCAATGCCAGATGACAGGCACCAGAATGGGGCGTTCAGCCTGACTGTTGTGATCCTTTTCACAAAAAATAGACTGGACCCCATAACGAAGCCCTGTGGACAGGGCTCGCAGCCCGCCCGCAACGGCAGGCGACAGACACTCTCTCTTTACTTCGCTTGGATACAGGTTATGGACAACACCTCGATTCGCACTGCCCATCCTATTTATGAGGATGTGCTGGCCCTGCTGACGGCGGCCGGCTTTGTTTCCCTCGGCATCTTTCTGTTTCATCAGGTTGGCCTGCTCACTGGCGGCACCGCCGGGCTGGCGCTGCTGCTGCAAAAGGTGACCGGCATCAGCTTCGGCCTGCTCTTCTTCGGCATAAACCTGCCCTTCTATGCGTTGGCATGGTTGCGGATGGGGCCACGTTTTACCTTCAACACCTTTGTCTCGGTGGCGGCGGTCTCCTACATGACCGATCACCTCAACGGTGTATTGCAGATCGGCAAGATAGAGCCTCTCTATGCGGCGCTGATCGGCGGCACCCTGATTGGCATGGGTCTGCTCATCATGTTCCGTCACAAGTCGAGTCTGGGGGGCTTCAACATTCTGGCGCTCTTTATTCAGGATCGCTTTGGCATCCGGGCGGGCAAGCTGCAGATGGGGCTCGATTGCGCCATTGTTGTTGCCTCGTTTTTCGTGGTGCAGCCCTGGATCCTGGCGCTCTCCATCGTGGCGGCGGTTATCTGTAATCTGGTGTTGACACTCAACCACAAGCCGGGCCGCTACCAGATTGCCTGACAAGCGGCAGCCGTGACCCTATAAGACAAGAGTGACCCGATAGCACGAGGCGGCCTGATGGCCGCCTCGTCTGTTTCTACCCTGGGGTTTGTTCGCTGCGCCTAGCTCGCCTGTTCCAGCCTGCTGTCGCCGCTCATGGCGTTGCCACTGATGGCGCTGCCGCTGATAGCGTGACCACCGACGGCGAGCGGGGTGTGGCAGGCCACCTGATGATGGGCCTCATCATACGCCTCAAGCTTGGGCGCCTTGCTTTTGCACAGATCGGTCGCATGGGGGCAGCGCTGGTGGAAGTGGCAGCCGCTTGGCGGCGAGATGGGGGAGGGCACATCGCCAGTCAGCAGAATGCGCTGGCTGCGTCTGCGTGGATCCGGCACCGGAATGGCGGAGATCAGCGCCTGGGTGTAAGGGTGGCGCGGCGCTAGATAGAGCGACTGGGCATCCGCCAGCTCGACGATCCGTCCCAGATACATCACCGCAATCCGATCCGAGATGTGTTTGACCACCGACAGATCGTGGGCGATGAAGATGATGGAGAGGTTCATCTCCCGCTGCAGGCTGAGCAGCAGGTTGACGATCTGCGACTGCACCGAGACATCGAGGGCCGAGACTGCCTCGTCGCACACCAGCAGCTTGGGCTTGAGGGCGATGGCGCGGGCGATGCCGATCCGCTGGCGCTGACCGCCGGAAAACTCGTGGGGGTAGCGATCCACCGCACTTCCCGGCAGGCCCACTTTTGCCAGCAGCTCTTGCACCCAGCCGCGGCGCTGCTCAGTGTTGCCTTTACCGTGGATGATAAAGGGCTCCTCCAGGATCTGGCCCACGGTATGGCGGCTGTTGAGGGATTCTGCAGGGTCCTGAAACACCATCTGCATCTCCTGGCGCAGGGATCGCATCTCCTTCGGGCTGAGGGCGGTGATGTCGCGCCCCTCGAAGGTGATGGTGCCCGCGGTCGGCTCGAACAGCTTGAGCAGGCTGCGTCCGAGGGTGGACTTGCCGCAGCCCGACTCACCCACCAGCCCCAGCGTCTCCCCCTGTTTCAGGTCGAAGCTGATGCCATCCACAGCATGAACCGTATATTGCTTGCGCAGGAAACCCCCTCCCAGCCGGAAGTGCTGTTTCAGATCCCTGACCGATAACAGAGTGCTCATGCGGTCAACTCCTTCCAGTAGTGACAGGCGACATGGTGGCGCGGATTGAGTTGCTCCACCGCCGGAATGGCGCTGATGCAGAGATCGGTCGCATGGGGGCAGCGGTTGGAGAAGCGGCAGCCAGCGGGCATCTCGTGCAGGGCTGGCACCTGTCCCTTGATGGTCTTGAGCAGGCTCTTGGGCTCATCCTCGAGCCGCGGGATCGAGCTCATCAAGCCGTGGGTATAGGGGTGACGGGGGTGGTCAAACAGTTCGAACACGTCGGCCTGCTCTACCGCCCGCCCGGCATACATCACCACCACTTCGTCACACAGCTCTGCAACCACCCCCAGATCGTGGGTGATAAAGATGATGGCCATCCCGGTCTGGGCCTGTAGCTCTTTCATCAGTTCGAGGATCTGGGCCTGAATGGTGACATCCAGCGCCGTGGTCGGCTCGTCGCAGATAAGCAGGTCTGGCTCGCAGGAGAGCGCCATGGCGATCATCACCCGCTGGCGCATGCCGCCGGAGAGGTTGTGGGGATAGACCGCAAAGCGCTGGGCTGGCTCAGGGATCCCCACCTTCTGCAGCATGGCAATGGCCGCGGCTTTGCGCTGGGCCTTGTCATACTCGGGGCGGTGGAGGCGAAACACCTCCATCAGTTGCTCACCGACCGTCTGCACCGGGTTGAGGGCCGTCATCGGCTCCTGAAAGATCATCGAGATGCGGTTGCCGCGCACCTTGTACATCTGATCCGGCGCAAGCGACAGCAGCTCCTCCCCCTGAAAGCGGATGGAACCGGCCACCACCTGACCGTGGGGCTTGGGCAAGAGCCCCATGATGGCGAGTGAAGTGACACTTTTGCCACAGCCGGACTCGCCGACGATCCCCAGCGTCTGACCCGGGGCCACCTTGAAGCTGACCCCGTCGAGCACCTTGATCTTGCCGTCATCGACGGCGAACTCCACCTCAAGATCGCGTACTTCGAGGATTGGGGCCTGGTGCTGGCCGTTATCAACGGCGAACTCCCCCTCGTTATCCGGTACGTCAAGAATGGGGGCCTGAGTGTTGGGCATAACGGCTGCTCCCTTCGCAATGGCCTGAATATCAATGACGTGCATAGGTCTTGTCGAGCAGGTTGATGGGCGCCAGCGCCTCCCCTGCCTCCTTGGCGTTGCGGGTCTCTTCCTTCACCTTGGGATCGAGCCAGAGCAGACCGCCACTACTGTGAGGATAACCGTCCATCGGCCAGTAGAGCAGATCCGGCGTGTTCTTGGTGGCAGGCACTTCCGGCAGCATCACATAACGCCAGCTGCTGGCCCGCACATAGTTGAGCTGCACCCCGGGCACGAAGATGGCGAGGTCATAGATGCGCTGCTGGATCTGCTGGGAGAGCTTGGCCCGTTTGGTCATGTCGAATTCGACGTTGTAGGCGTCGATCAGCGTGTCGAGCTCCTTGTCCGCTACGTTGAACAGGTTGTTGGTCTGCGGCTTGTTGGCGTTGGCGGAGTGGAAAAACTCCCAATATTGCGGATAGAGACCGCCTCCGCCCCAGCCGAGCCAGGCCGCTTCGTGTTTCTTCTCCAGCATTACCTTGAAGCCGGTGGCGCCATCCACTAGGTTAAGCTCCAGATCGAGACCCGCCTTCTTGGCCTCCTCTTTCAGCACGGTCAGCCGCTTGGAGTGCTCCTGACTGGTGTAGGTGAGCGCAAGCGTCAGCCGCTCACCCTTCTCATTTTGCAGGATGCCGTCCGGCCCCGGCTTGTTGTAGCCGCCCTTGGCAAAGTACTCCCGCGCCTTGCCGATGTCATAAGCCCGCTCAGGCAACGTGATGTCAGTGAACTCGCCAAAACCCGAGTCAAAGGTGGTGGCTCTGTCGTAGTCGCCGCGCAGCACGGTCTCGATCATCTTGTCGATGTTGAAGGCGTGCTGAATGCCGAGGCGCACGTTCACGTCCGCCAGCTTGGGGTTGGCCACATTGAGGTGAACCCCCTGACCGCCCTGTTTGGTATCGGTCATGGCCATCACCTTCTGCACGTAGCCTTTTTTGTACTCCGGGGTGACCGCTTTTTCATGCCACCAGTTGGGCAGGATCATCTCGAAGGTATCGATCTCCCCTTTCAGGAAGTGGCGGAAGGCGATGTTGTGGTCGCGGATCACCTGCACCTTGATGGTGTCGATGTTGAATCTGTACTGGTTGTAGCGATCATCCTTTGCCCACCAATCCTTCTGCTTGCTGAAGGTGACCGACTTGCCCTTCTTGACGTCGCTGATCACGTAGGGACCTGTGGTGGGCACCACGGTCCAGTTGTACTGCTTCACCCAGTTGGGGGTCAGCTTGTAGTAGTGTTTGGGCTGGGGCCACAGCTCGGTGGTGTTGAGCAGGTCCATCTTGGCCTTGCGGTTGCCCGCTTTGACCATAATGGTGTGATCATCGATCTTCTCTACCGCGACCACTTCAGTGGTGTAGTAGTTGTTGAACCAGGGCCCCTTGATGTGTTTGGAGCGCATCATCTCGTAGCCGAAGGTGTAGTCGTCAGCATTGACCGGCTTGCCATCCGACCATTTGGCGCGCGGATCCAGCTTGAAGTAGACGGTCTGGCTGTCTGGCGCTATGGCCCAGTGGGTCGCGAGCGAGGGGATGGGGTTGCCGGTATTGGGGTGGAAGCTGATGAGTCGCAACTGGTTATCGAGAATAAAGGAGCGGAACGATCCGTTGGAGTCAGGCCCCACGGTGCGGAACGTCAGCGGAAAGCTCTCCACAAACATATTGAGGCTGCCGCCCGGCAGCGCCTTGGGGGAGGCGAACACAGGATCCGTGTCGTTGGTCTCCCATTTGAGATCCGCGGGCAGGCTGGCCGCCCAGACCCAGGATCCGTTTACCAGCACAAAGAGAGCACCTATCCATTTGATTTTATTTTTCATGTTTGACTTCCAGGTCTGGCCCCTGCACTGGGGGTCTTGATTGATAACGGGATTATCCCTTGCTCCCGGGACCGCCGATGGCGGCGGCCCGTCCTTCATTTATCACTGTTCGTTACCCGACGCCTGCCGATGCGCGCTGGTACCGTCTGGCTTATTGGTAACGGGTAAATTTGCGCGGATCGAACGCCTCGCGGATCGCCTCACCGATAAAGGAGACCATGATCAGCACCAGACTCACCGCGGCCACCACCGAGCTGACGATCCAGATGGCATCCAGATTGTTGATGCCCTGGGAGAGCAGCTCCCCCCAGCTCGGGGTCGGCGGTGCCAGCCCGAAGCCCAGATAGTCGAGTGCCGTCAGGGTGGAGATATTGCCCACCACGGCGAACGGCGCCAGGGTGACGATCATCATCAGGGTGTTGGGCAGGATGTGGTTGAAGATGATCCGCCCGGTGGTCGCCCCTTGTGCCCGCGCCGCCATCACATAGTCCCGCGCCCGCTCCTTGTAGGTGAGGGTGCGCATATACCAGGTGATCCCCATCCAGCCGAACAGGACGTTGATGGCGACAAACAGGCCGAAGTTGGGCTTGGCCAGCGACACCAGGATCATGATGACGTAGAGAAACGGCACCTGGGACCAGATCTCGATAAAGCGTTGCAGGATGAGGTCAAAGCGGCCGCCGAGAAAGCCCATCAGACAGCCGATGGTGACCCCGATGGCGTAACTGGCCGCCAGCGCGATAAAGGCAAAGCCGATGGCGATGCGAAAGCCGTAAACCAGTCGCGCCAGCACGTCTCGGCCGCTGGTGTCGGTGCCGAGGAAGTGGCGCTCAGCCGCGCTGGGGGCGTAGGGTGGGTAGGCATCCTCCTTGAAATCCTGCTCGTAGGGATTCCAAGGGACTAGCGGCAGCAGCACCCAGTCGCCCTGGCCCTCTGCGGCAAATTTGGCCTTGAGCTGGCGGTAGTTGGTTTCGTACTCGTAATCGAGCCCGAACTGCTGACCGGGGATCACATCGCCATAGGTGGGGAAGTGCAGCTGGCCCTGATAGCTCACTATCAGTGCCCGGCTGTTGACCAGCAGCTCCGCCAGCAGGGAGAGCAGCACCAGGGTGGTGAAGATGATGAAGGAGTAGTAACCGCGCTTGATCGACTTGAAGCGCTTGAGTTTTTTCAAGGTAACCGGATTGAGCTTCATGGTCAGTCTCCAAACCGCACGCGGGGGTAAACAGAGGGTGCAACACAAATATCGGAGACGATATGGCGTGATATCAGCATCGGCATGGCAATAGAGGTCTGGTTCATGGTCAGTCTCCAAACCGCACGCGCGGATCAACAAGGGCAACGCAGATATCGGAGACGATATTGCCTATCAGCATCAGCATGGAGGTGATGGCCAGAATGCCCATGACGGTGGGGTAATCCCGCTCGACGATAGCCTCGTAACCGAGCAGGCCGATGCCGTCGATGTTGAAGATGGTCTCGATGAGGAAGGAGCCGCCAAAGAAAACGGTGAGCACAGACCCCAGGTGACTGGCGATGGGGATCAGGCTGTTGCGCATGGCATGGTCGGTGACCGCCTTGCGAAACGGTAACCCCTTGGCCACTGCGGTACGCACATAATCGGCCGACAGGTTCTCCATCAGGCTGTTTTTCATGGTCATGGTGAGGATGGCGAAATCGCCGATGGCGTAGGCGATAAGCGGCAGCAGGGCGTGGGCAAAGACAGTGCGGATCTGATCCCAGCTGCTCTCCATGTATTCAAAGTCATCCCCCGGAAAACCGCCCATCGGCAGCCACTCCAGATGGAAGGCGAAGACGGTGATGAGGAAGATCCCCACCACGTAGGCGGGCAGGGCATAGGCCATGTAGATAAGCATGGAGCTTAACGAGTCGAAGCGGCTGTTGTGCCTGAGCGCCTTGGCCACCCCGAGCGGAATGGAGACCGCATAGCTCAGCAGAAAGGTTGCCAGCCCGAAGAAGGCGGTGACCGGGAGCCGCTCCTTGATGAGATCCCACACCGGTTCGTAGTAGCGGGTCGATTCGCCCAGATCCAGCACCGCCAGCTTCTGCAGCCACTCCCAGTAGGCGACCAGCATGGGCTTGTCGAGGCCATAGAAGGCCTTGAGCTCCTCGATCTGTTCATCGGAGAGGGCTTGCGCCCCCTTGCTGCCGCTGGAGCGGCCGGATTCATTCTGGGAAACCTGGGCTTGCAGCAGCATGCGTTCGACCGGTCCGCCCGGCACGAAACGGGTGATGGTGAAGACGAGCAGGGTGATACCGAGAAACGTCGGAATGATCAAAAGCATCCGGCGTAGGAAATACGACAGCATGGTGGAACCTCGTCCTTGTTGTTCTTTTTTGCGGCCAGTCAAATCCGGTGACGGGCCTGTCCTTCCTGGCATTACGCGCTGGATTGGTTGCCAAACAGCAGACAATCCGCTTGGCCACTGTAAAAGCTCTGCAACAAAAATCAAGTACAAGGAAATGGAAAACTGGGACAAATGACCCGCTGAGACCAAAAGCACCGAAAAATGACGTTTTTTATCTGAAAAGTGAAAATCAAAACAAAACGCTACTACTCAACATTATTTTAAAAAATATAAACAGCTGTTTGTTTGAGTTTTAGGCTACTTTAACTTGTTGATTTGTAATGTTTTTTCTTTGGTGGTAAAATTGAAGGAAAACGATGTCATCTCGACAATTTTATCTGTTATCCCCATGAGAACGGTCAGGTGCAACCCTCATGAAGTTAGTGTTTTATTCTTATTAATGCCAATAAATCAAAATAAGATATAAACTGACAGCACGTTAACTAATAAGTTCATCAAATTTTAATTCAGCGCCATTTATGCCATTTAACAATGTTTTTACATTGCGCAGGTTGTTTTTGGCAGAATTATTCACTAATTATGCCGGTCAAAATTAATACACTCCGCTTATTCTACGCCTGACCTCACCACACCCCTGCTCCATTGACGTCGCTAGTCAAAGATTGATAAGCCTTACACATCGCTCCAAAGAGGGCGGTATCAGGAAGCAAACAATAAACAACCAGGAAGGATATAAGCGATGCTTAGGAAGAGCAGAATCTCTGCTGCGATTGCGTTCGCCTTGGCGAGCCTTGCAGCGGCCCCATCCGTATCTGCCGAAGAAGGGCAGAACGTCGAAAAACTGCAGAAAATCAAAGTCACTGGCTCTCGTATCTCTCGGGTTGAAGTTGAGACTGCACAACCTGTGCAGGTGATGAGCAAAGCTGATATCGAAAGAAGTGGTTTAACTTCTGTTGGTGATATTCTGCAGCGTATTCCAGCTATTTCAGGTCAGGCACAAAGTACATCTGTTAACAACGGTGGCAATGGTACGGTTACCGTAAACCTGCGAGGTTTGGGTACGCAAAGAACGTTGGTATTGGTGAATGGCAGACGAATGGTGTATGGCGGCTCTGGCGCGAACTCATCTGTTGACCTGAATACTATTCCTGTTGCAATCATTGAGCGTGTTGAGATCCTTAAGAACGGAGCATCCTCCATCTATGGTGCTGATGCAGTGGGCGGTGTGGTTAACATTATCACCAAGACTGGATTTGATGGGTTTGAGCTGAATGGTCAAATTGGTCAAACCAGTAAATCCGATGCAGAAGCTCACGATGTGAACATGGTTGTCGGCGGTTCAACTGATGTTTCCAACTATGTGTTCTCTGCTGGTCTCGTGGAAGAAAAAGAAGCAATGGCCGGATCCCGCTCTTTTTCAAATGTCGATTATGAGCATGATGGTGAGGGTGGCCAATATATTGGAGGCAGTAGCCGTGTCCCTTGGGGCTATTTCAAAACCAGTCAAGGGGTTCTGACAAAGGGGCCTGAAGGCAGTGCAACCCTTCGGCCATATGATTCTGTTGCTGACGCATATAATTATGCTCCGGCAAACTACTTAAAGACACCAAGCAAACGTTGGTATACGTCCTTCTTTGGAGATCGCTCTCTGGGACAATTGGGGGGGCTGGGTGAAACAAGGTTTTTCTCTGAAGCATCTTATTTAAATCGTCAATCAGATTATTTGTTGGCCGCGACACCATTGGCTTCAGGTACTGATGGTTTGAATCCAATTTCGAAAGATAATGCATTTAATACAACCGGTGAAGATATATCTGACTGGCGGTATCGCACTATTGAAGCCGGTGGTCGAAATCGGATGTTTGACTCATCGACTAGCCGATTGGTATTAGGTTTTGATGGGCAACTTGAAAACTCCTGGACTTGGGATACTGCGTTTGTTTATGGCAAGACTAAAACGACTGAGTCTGAACAAAATGTGTTCATGAAGGACCGCATTAATAATGCCATTGGTGCAACATCTGCTGATGGCAAGCAGTGCCTTGACTCCGGAGGAAAAGTAATAGCTGGTTGTGTGCCTTGGAACTTGTTTGGTGGTGGCTTAAGCCAGGAAGCGCTCAAGTATGCGAGTTTTACCCGTAATGACAATGGCTCAAATGAGCAGCAGTCATTGGAGTTTAACTTGTCTGGTGATTTGCTAGAGTGGCAAGCAGGCACTATCGGATTTGCTACCGGCTATCAGGTACGCAAGGAAAGTGGTGAAACTAATCCAGATGCATTGGTATCCCTGGGTAATGCAACTGGTAATGCAGAAACCGCCACCAAGGGGAGCTATGATGTTAACTCTTTGTATGGCGAGTTGATCGTTCCACTGTTGTCAGATAAGCCTTTTGTAGAGTCCTTGGAAGCGAGTGTCTCTTCACGCTATGATAATTACAGCTCATTTGGTGACAATATCGCAATGGGTTATAGCATTACCTATCGTCCATATAGTGACCTGATGTTGCGTGGTACTTATTCTGATGTGTTCAGAGCGCCGACAATCTCTGATCTGTATAGCGGTAAATCACAGAGCTTTGATCCATTAACTGATCCTACAGGGCAAGATGATGACCCGCAAAAACCAGTTTACTACGGTGGTAATAGCGAGCTAAAACCAGAGCAAGGATATAGTACCTCTTTGGGGGCGGTATATTCCCCTTCGTATATAGAAAATGCATCTCTGACAGTCGATCTCTGGTCGGTTAAACTGGATGACGTCATTGATGTTGTTAATCCTCAGTATATGTTGGATCAGTGTTTTTCTAGTGGCCAGTTCTGCGACAAGATAGATCGCGCGCCAGATGGAAAAATAATGGGGATCGATGCCACCTATGCAAATTTGAATTCGTTGGAAACCAATGGCGTAGATTTTAATGTTAAATATGCCTACGATTTCGATTTTGCAATGCTTGCTGCTAACTGGGAAAACTCATATTTAAAGAAATATGAGGTGACTCAGCCAAATGGTGAAACACTGGATTATGCGGGCACATTTGTTAGCGACCAAATTGGCAACTATTCAAAGTGGCGCTCAACAATGTCACTGGATCTGTTTAATGAAAAAGTGGGAGGGAGTTGGTCTGCTCGTTATATTAAAGGTGTTACTTATACGGCAGATGACATAGATTTTAATGTCCCGAGTATGGTTTACCATGATTTGAATGCGCGTTATCAGGTGACTAAATCCTTGCGTTTGACCACTGGGATTAATAACGTATTTGACAAAACACCACCACTTATCTTGAATGCGCTGTCAGCGAATACAGATACCGTTACTTATGATGTGCTCGGTAGAACTTATTACCTGAGAGCGAACTACAAGTTCTAATCAACCCCGTTGATATACAACCTCAGCCGGCCCGGTCGGGCCGGCTGTGCCCAACGTCCAAGGAAGTTACGGAGATAGGGTAATCCTATGAAGACAAGGACCATTACAATGAAGAAAGCGCTCCTTGGCAGCCTGGTTTCGGCCGCCTTGTTGACCAGCTTCAATCTGAGTGCAGCCACTGCCGGTCAGGCCGTGGACGCTCAAGCCGCCACCGACAACGCATCCAAAGTTTCCCAGCAGAAAATCGACAGCTATGCCGAATCTGCCGAATCCGCATTGGCCCAGTACAAGGCCGCCCTGCGTCAGGTCGACAGTCTGCGCACCTACAACGAGCAGGTGAGCAAGATGGTCGAGTCCCAGAGTGCCGAGCTGGCGTCGATGCAAAAGCAGATCGCCCAGATCGACCAGACCAGCACCGAAGTGGTGCCCCTGATGCTCAAGATGATCGACTCCCTCGAGCAGTTTGTGGCGCTGGATCTGCCGTTCCAGAAGGTCGAGCGCGAGGACCGCGTGGCGGCCCTGACCGACCTGATGAACAGGGCCGATGTCACCATCTCCGAGAAGTACCGCAAGATCCTGGAGGCTTACCAGATCGAGGAGGGCTTCAGTCGCACCATCGAGGCCTACAAGGCGAGCCTGGACAAGGATGGCAGCGAGAAGACCTACGAGTTCCTGCGCGTTGGTCGCATCGCGCTGCTCTATCAATCCCCGGATGGCAATGAGACCGGGATGTGGAACAAGAAGACTCGCCAGTGGGAAGAGTTGCCCCAGGAGTATCGCAGTGCGGTTGAACAGGGCCTTCGCATCGCCAAGAAACAGGCGCCTCCCGCGCTGATCAAGCTGCCGGTTCAAACTGCGGAGAAAGCATCATGAAAGGAATCAAACTTGCGATTGCCTCCCTGATTGCGGGAGCAACCCTGGTCACCCTGCCGGTGACCGCCGCCGAAAAACCTGTTGATCTCAATGCGCTGCTGAATCAGGTCAAGGCCTCCAGCCTGAGCGAATCCCAACTCAACAAGGAGCGGGAAGCCCGCTTCCTGGCTGACAAGAACGAGCAGGGGGCGCTGCTGGCCAAGGCCAAGGCCGAGCTGGCTGCCGAAACCGCCAAGGGCGAGCAGCTCAAGGCGACCTTTGATGCCAACGACAAGCAGCTGACCGAACTGACCGAAACCCTGCGCCAGCGTTCCGGCAACATGGGCGAGATGTTCGGCGTACTGCGTCAGTTCGCCGGTGAGTTCAAGGGGATCTTCAACGCCTCCGCTCGTCGGGTCGAGCATCCGGAGCAATCCGCCCTGTTGACCCGTCTGGCCGAGAGTAAAGAGCTCCCCTCCAGCGACGATCTGGAAGCGTTCTGGACCACCACCCTCAGCCGCATGGTGGACGGTGGCAAGGTGAGCCAGATCCCGGCGACTGTAGTCTACGGCGAAGGCAACCAGGCCGAGAAGACGGTCACCCAGATCGGTGAGTTCAACACTGTCTCCGAAGGCAAGTACCTCACCTTCGTGCCGGAGACCGGCAAGTTCGAGCAGCTCTCCCGTCAACCGGAGAAGAGCGTGCTGGCTCCCATCGCCGAGTTTGAACAGGGCGGTGACGGGGTCAAGCCCATCTTCATCGACCCGTCTCGCGGCGTGATCCTCTCCCTGCTGGTGCAGTCACCGACCCTCAAGGAGCGTATCGATCAGGGGGGTTCCGTGGGCTATGTGATCCTGGCATTGGGGGTCATAGGTACCCTGCTGGCCATCTTCTGTGGTATCCGCCTGTCGCTGATCGGCTCGTCCATGCGCAAGCAGCTGAAATCTGATCAGATCATCAAGGGAAACCCCATTGGTGACATGCTGGGGGCCTACCAGAATCATCGCGGTGACAACATCGAGGATCTGGAGTCCAAGCTCGACGAGATCATCCTGCGCAACGTGCCCAAGTTCGAGAAGGGCATCAGCCTCATCAAGCTGATCGCCTCCGTCGCACCGCTGTTGGGCCTGCTCGGCACCGTAGTGGGGATGATTGCCACCTTCCAGGCCATCACCCTGTTCGGTACCGGCGATCCCAAGCTGATGGCGGGCGGTATCTCCGAGGCGCTGGTGACCACCATGCAGGGTCTGGTCGTCGCGGTGCCCATGCTGTTCCTCTACACCATTGTGCAGACCCAGAGCCGTCGTCTGATCCAGGTGCTGGAAGAGCAGAGCGCCGGTTTCGTCGCCCGTTATCAGGAACGTCTGCACGCCTCCAAAGCCGCAGCGTAAGGAGTCACCCATGTGGTTCTGGTTGATTGAAGAAGTCGAGTCGGTCCGCCGGTTTTTGGGATTGGGGGGCGATGTACTGGTCGCCCTGTTCTTCCTGACCCTGATGATGTGGGCCCTGTTGCTGGAGCGCTGGTTCTACTTCATGGCGGTTTACCCCAAGCAGGTGAAGCAGACCAAGGCCACCTGGCTGGCCCGCACCGATCATCTCTCCTGGTCTGCCAAGCAGATCCGGCGCGAGCTGGTCTCACGGGTCGCCATGGCGGTAGACAAGGGGATGCCGGTCATCAAGGTGCTGATCGCTCTCTGCCCGTTGATGGGGCTGCTCGGCACCGTGGTGGGGATGGTGCAGGTGTTTGACACCCTGGCCATCACCGGCACCGGTTCGCCGCGGGCGATGGCATCGGGGATCTCCAAGGCAACGGTACCGACCATGGCGGGCATGATCGCCGCCCTTTCCGGCCTGTTTTTTGTCAACCAGCTCGATCACAAGGCCAAACTGGCGGTGCAAAAGCTGGAAGACAACCTGAAACACGGTTGATGCAGGATGCATACCCCTGGTGAGGCATGGCCTGCCGGGGGCACAGAACAAGCAAGGAGTTTCTGCTATGAGAAAACGTTACAGCGACAGCGGTGCTGACGAGGCGGCTATCGATTTGACCCCCATGCTGGACATAGTGTTCATCATGCTGATCTTCTTCATCGTCACCACCTCCTTCGTCAAGGAGTCCGGTGTCGAGATCAACCGTCCCAGTGCCAGCACGGCCGAGACGGTGAAGAAGGGCAATATCATGGTCGCGGTGCGCGAAAACGGTCAGGTCTGGGTCGACAAGCGGGTGGTCGAGGTGGGGGCGGTGCGCGCCAACATCGAGCGGCTGCGGGCCGAAAACCCGGAGAGCGCCGTGGTGATCCAGGCCGATAACGAATCCCGTTCCGGTCTGGTGGTGCAGGTCATGGATCAGATCCGCATGGCCGGTGTCCAGAACATCTCCATCGCGGCAGACAAGAGCAGCTGATGCCGGAGAGAGACCTATGAGATACCTGATATCGTTGGCGGTCTCCTGTGTGGTGGTGTTCTTTCTGTTTCTGGGAATGAACAAGCTGATCACACCGGATCACCGGGAGCTGGTGGAGAAGGATGACGTCACCATGACCGATTTCATCCGCCTCAAGCCCCAGGAGACCCTGCAAGAGAAACAGCGGGAGCTGCCCAAACCGCCGCCGCCCAAGCGTCCGCCACCTCCTCCCGAGATGGAAGTGGCCAGCACGGATCGGCCGAAGATGGAGAGCGCGCCGATGGACATGCCCAAGCTCGACATCCCGGTCAACATCGGTGGTGGCAACGCGCTGGGTGCTTATAGCACCGGCGGCGGTGGTGGCGGCGTCGGTGGCAACAATGGTGCCATTCCGCTGGCAACCTTCGAGCCCATGATGCCCCGCAAGGCGGCGCTGGCGGGGCTGGCCTCCGGCAAGGTGCTGGTGGAGTTCACCGTCACCGAGCGCGGCACCGTCAGCAACGTGCGGATCGTCAAGGAAGAGCCGCGCAGCTATGACCTCGGCAAAGAGGCGCGCAAAACCATCGCCAAGTGGACGTTCAAACCGGCCATGGTGGATGGCAAGCCGCAGGCGAGCCGGATGCAGCAAGAGATCGAGTTTGCGGTCAACTAAGGAAGGTGGCGATGAACAAGTTACACAAGATGATCCTCGCCCCGGTCGCCATGGCGGTGCTGCTCAGCACCGCCAGTTGGGCCGCCGAGCAGCCGGCCCTGTCGGATCGGGCCTATCGGGCGGTCAACAAGGCGCAGGAGCTGATCACCGAGAAGAAATACGGTGAGGCCAATGCCAAGCTGCAAGATGCGCTTTCAGGCGCGGGCGAGCGGGTCTACGACAAGGGGGTCATATTGCAGACTCTCGGTTTTGTGGCCGCCCAGCAGGAGAAATACGGTCAGGCGACCAAGTACTTTGCTGATGCCATCGCGACAGGCGGCCTGCCGCCACCTGTGGCCCAGCAGGTGCGCTACAACCTGGCCCAGCTCTATATGGCGGAGGGTAATTATCAGGGCTCGATCAAGACCATGAAGGAGTGGTTTGCCAACCAGGGCAAGGATGACAAGCCCAACTCCCATGCCTATATCACGCTGGCCAACGCACACGTGCAGCTCAAGCAGTACCGTGACGCGATTCCGGCGGTGGATCAGGCGATCAAGCTGTCGGCAGGTAAAGCGCCGGAGTCCTGGTATCTGCTGAAGATGGGCGCTCACTACGAGCTGAAACAGTACAAACCGGCGACCGAGGTGCTGACCTCTCTGGTCAACATGTTCCCGGAGAAGAAGAAGTACTGGACCCAGCTGTCGGCCATGCATATGCAGGCAGGCAACGATGCCAAGGCGCTGGCGGCGCTGGAGTCGGCCTACAACCTCGGCATGTTGACCGAGGCCGCCGAGCTGCAGCGCCTCGCCAACTACCTCGCCTTCACCGGCATTCCCCATCGCGCCGCCCGGGTGATGGAGAAGGGGATGAAGGATGGGCTGATTGAGCCGAGCGCCGGCAACTACAAGACCCTGGCCAACTACTGGCATCAGGCCAAGGAGCTGGATCCGGCCATCGATACCCTGGCCAAATCCTACCAGCTGGCCCCGAGCGCCGAATTGCAGCTGAAAATGGCACGCATGATGATCCAGAGCAAACGCTATCAGGATCTGGTGGCGCTGGCCGCCAAACCGGCCGCCAATGCCAATGGTGAACAGCGTGCTGATCTCAAGTTCCTGACCGGGGTCGCCTATTTTGAGCAACAAAAGCCGAAGGAGGCCCTCAACGCCTTCACCCAGGCGGCTCAGAATGGCAACGTCAGCGGTCGGGCATCTCCGTGGATCAGCTTCCTCAAGGAGCAGAGTGGCACCGGAGAGGCAGCCGTCCAGTAATTCCAATGACAACTACCTGTAGTCCCTTTTATGGTTGCCTGGTGGCTCCATTAACCGCTCTTCGGAGCGGTTTTTTTATGGTAGCTGCCAGCACCGGCGGGTGGCCGATGCACGGTTTTATCCCTCTTCATGCCAATAAAGAGCCTCCGTCGACATTGGTTTATCTCCCCGGATGCGACAAACGTTTTAGCTAGGGCTGCAACCGTGAAGCAAGGTGGCGCAGCGCTGTGGTTGACGGGGGCTCGTGTGGCTCGCTGACAGGCGGGCAGTGCCATTCATCTTTCTCTTTGCTGCGACTTGCTAGTGTGGCTTTTGCCCTGTTGATAAGCGTCACATCGAAAACGGCTACTTTTAACAAGAAAAGCAACATATGGAAGTTGAAATTTTGGCCGACTCAGGAAAGAATGCGCGCTCGGTTATTGGCGTCGTGGGGCAGGTTGACCCGCCACCGGCAGACCGAGGATGAGACGGCCCCCGGCCCATTTGGTACAGGAAACCACACAGGAATTTTATGAATCCCCTTCGCACTGCCGCTTCGGCCCTTTTATGCACTTTTGCGCTGGTCAGCCAGCAGGCTGCCGCCGTCGAGTACCGTCTGCCTGCGGCCAACAGCCGCCTGATCGGTGAAAATCAGGAATACGTGGTGCCTGCGGACAACCGTCCGCTGGAGCAGATCGCTGCTGACTTCCAGCTGGGTCTGACCAACATCATGGAAGCCAACCCGGGCGTTGATCCCTATCTGCCGAAAGCGGGTAGCACCCTGATCATCCCCCACCAGCTGATCCTGCCCAACGCGCCCCGCGAAGGGATCGTCATCAACGTTGCCGAGATGCGTCTCTACTACTACCCGAAAGGGAAGAACGTGGTGGAAGTACTGCCCATCGGCATCGGTCAGCTGGGGGTAAACACCCCGGAGAACTGGATCACCAAGGTAGAGCGCAAGCGCGCCAACCCGACCTGGACCCCGACCGAGAACATCCGTCGCCGCTATGCCGCCCAGGGCAAGACTCTGCCGGCAGTATGGCCAGCCGGTCCGGATAACCCCATGGGTCTGCACGCCCTCTACATTGGCAACCTCTATGCCATCCACGGCACCAATGCTACCTTCGGTATCGGTCTGCGGGTGAGCAGCGGTTGCGTGCGTCTGCGCGCTGACGACATCAAGTATCTGTTCGACAACGTGCCGGTCGGCACCCGCGTCCAGTTCGTCAACCAGCCGGTCAAGACCACGGTCGAGCCGGATGGCGGTCGCTACATGGAAGTACACGAGCCGCTGTCGCGCACCGAGGAGGAGTTCAACTCCACCGCCTCCGTGCCGCTCCCGATGACACCGGCCATCACCCGCTTCATCGCTCACGCCGAGTCTGACTCCAACGTGGTCAAGCAGGTGCTGGAACAGCGTACCGGTATGCCGACCCGCCTCAATCCCTGATTGAGAAAGTTGGCGGTGCCGCGCGCACTGGCTGAATAAAGAAAACGGCGACCATCTGGTCGCCGTTTTTTATGGGGGAGTCACCGCTTGCTTACTGCACGCAGACCGGGCAGAAGGCGTAGGTGCCTTGCGGATCGTTGAAGCGGGTGAGCGGGTCGAGACTGCGGTTCACTTCCACCAGAGCCTTGCCAAATCCAGCCGGCAGCCAGCTTTGCAACTGGGGGGCCAGCACTTGGGCACTGCTGTCAAACAGCTGGCGCAGGAACTTGTCCTTGGTGGACTCCTCCTGCTCGATGGGGGTCACCTGCCACTCTTTGAGGTTGGCCAGTTCGGCAGCTGCCTTGATGGCGTCATCCAGATTGCCGAACTCGTCCACCAGCCCCAGGGCCTTGGCATCTTCGCCGGTCCAGACTCGGCCTTCGGCCGCTTTTTCGGCCTCTTCCGGGCTCAGGCCGCGGCCCTTGCTGACCAGACCGATGAAGCGCTGGTAGGTATCTTCCACGCTCAGCTGGATAGCCTGACCGACGTGATCCGGCAGGGCGCGGGTCGGGCCTACGCCGACGTAATCTGTGGTGCCGACCCCATCGGTATGGACACCGAACTGGGCCAACGCCTTGTCGATGGTGGCGAACATGCCGAATACCCCGATGGAGCCGGTGAGGGTTGTCGGGGAGGCGAAGATCTTGTCCGCATCGGCGGAGATCCAGTAGCCACCGGAGGCGGCATAGCTGCCCATGGAGACCACTACCGGCTTGCCTGCCTGTTTCAGGGCCAGCAGCTCGGCGCGGATCTGCTCGGCGGCGAAGGCGCTGCCGCCCGGGCTGTCGACCCGCAGGACCACGGCTTTGACCTTGTCATCGCGGCGGGCATCGGCCAGCAGGTCGGAGAGGCTATCACCGCCGATGGTACCGGCAGGCTGGACGCCATCCATGATGGCGCCGCTGGCGACCACCAGACCCACCTCATCCTTGCCGCTCTGGGGATATTGTTCCGGAATGGCAGCCAGATACTCTTTCAGGCCGACCCCTTTCCAGCCGTGGTCGTCCGCTTCACCCACCTCTTTAATGACCGCCTGGGTCATCTCGTCGCGGGTGGCCAGCTGATCCACCAGACCGTTGTCGAGGGCGTAGTTGGCGGCATTGCCACCGGCCTTGCGCAGCAGCTCGAGGAAGCGCTCCTTGCCCGGTGCCACGGCATCCGGTTCGATCTCCCGTTGCTCGGCTACGTCAGCCACATAGGATTGCCACAGCTGATCCAGCCAGCGCTGGTTCGCTTCTTTGCTCTCGGGGGACATCTCGTCGCGGGTATAGGGCTCGACGAAGGATTTGTAGGTGCCGACCTTGAACACGTGCGGGGTGATGTTGAGCTTCTCCAGCGCCGACTTGAAGTAGGTCTGGTAGACCCCAAGCCCCTCGATCACCACGGCGCCGCTCTGGTTGAGCAGCACGTGATCGGCGTGGGCCGCCAGCAGGTATTGCCCCTGAGTGTAGAAGTCGGCCATGGCGATCACCGGTTTGCCGCTCTCCCGGAAGGAGTCGATGGCACTCGCCACCTCCTGCAGTTTGGTGAAGTTGGCTCCTTGCAGCCCTTGCGGCTTGATCACCAGCGCCTTGATGCGCTCGTCATCCTTGGCACTCTTGATGGCCCACAGCAGGTCGGAGAGGACGATCTCGCTCGGCTGCTCGTCGCTGCTGTCCATCTGGCGCAGCAGTTGTACGGTGGGATCTGTCTGGGAGCGTTGATCCACCAGCACGCCGTTGAGATTGAGGGTCAGCGCCCCTTCGATGGGCACCTTGGGGGCCTCTTTCTGGCTGACGCTGAAGACGATGACCAGCACTACGATGAGAAACAGCAGATTGACCAGCATCAGCCGGGTGAAATTGAGCAGGCGCCACAGGCTGCGGAACAACCAACCCAGACCTTTGAAAATAGACATAGTCGCGTTATCGCCCTGTTAATGGGTAGAGAAGAGCCATTATTAACCAGTTGCGGGCGAAATTGCCATTTCCGACTGGCGGATCCCGCCTATCTTCGTTCAGGGCACGGCTGTTCGCTGAAAAATTGTCCAAACATTTGTTTGAAAAAGAATTTTCGATTCTTTACTCTAGCCTCAGTTTGATAACAAAAAATTAACTGGAGGCATCGTGAGCCGCTATCCGACCCTGCTGACCCCGCTCGACCTTGGTTTTACCCAGCTGCGCAACCGTGTGTTGATGGGCTCCATGCATACCGGCCTCGAAGAGGAGAAGGGCGGTTTTGACAAGCTGGCCGCCTTTTACGCCGAGCGCGCCCGTGGTGGCGTTGGCCTTATCGTCACCGGCGGTATCGCCCCCAATCTGCGCGGGCGGCTGGTGCCTCACGGTTCCCAGCTGAGCTTCCCCTGGCAGGTGAGCAAGCACAAGAAGGTGACCAGCGCCGTGCATCAGGAGGGGGGCAAGATAGCGCTGCAGATCCTCCATGCCGGTCGTTACGCCTATCATCCGTTCAGTCTGGCGCCGAGCGCCCTCAAGGCCCCCATCTCCCCGTTCAAACCGCGCGCCATGAGCGAGCGGCAGATCCGCGGCACCATTCGCGACTTCGCGGCTACAGCAGCGTTGGCCAAGGCGGCCGGTTATGACGGCGTCGAGGTGATGGGCTCGGAAGGCTATCTCATCAACCAGTTCATCTGTGAGCGTACCAACAAACGTACCGATGGCTGGGGCGGCAGCAGCGAAAACCGGATGCGCTTCCCGGTGGAGATTGTCCGTGCCATCCGCGAGCGGGTCGGCACCGACTTCATCATTATCTTCCGCCTCTCCATGCTGGATCTGGTGGAACAGGGCTCGACCCTGGAAGAGGTGATTGCCCTTGGCAAAGCGCTGGAAGCGGTGGGGGTGACCCTCATCAACACCGGTATCGGTTGGCACGAGGCGCGTATTCCCACCATCGCCACCAGCGTGCCGCGCGGCGCCTTCAGCTGGGTGACCGCCGAGCTGAAAAAGCATCTCAAGGTGCCGCTTATCACTACCAACCGGATTAACACCCCGGAGGTGGCAGAGCGGATTCTGGCGGGGGGCGAGGCGGATATGGTCTCCATGGCGCGCCCTTTCCTGGCTGATCCCGAATTTGTCATCAAGGCGGCCGAGAACCGGGCGGACGAGATCAACACCTGCATCGCCTGCAACCAGGCCTGCCTTGACCATGTGTTCAAGCAGAAGCGGGCCTCCTGTCTGGTCAATCCTCGAGCCTGTTTCGAGACCGAATTGACGTTTGGCCGCGTGCCCCAGCCCAAGAAGCTGGCGGTGGTGGGGGCGGGCCCGGCCGGGCTGGCGTTTGCCTGCTACGCTGCCGAGCGCGGTCATCAGGTGAGCCTGTTCGATCAGGCCAGCGAAATCGGCGGCCAGTTCAACTTCGCCAAGCAGATCCCGGGCAAGGAGGAGTTTCACGAAACCCTGCGCTACTTCGCCAAACGGCTGGAGAAGTGCGGCGTCGAGCTCTATCTGGGCCAGCGCCAGAGTGCCGAGAGCCTGCTCGGCGGCGGTTTTGACGAGGTGATCCTCGCTACCGGTATTCGTCCGCGCACCCCCAATATCCCGGGGATCGAGCATCCCAAGGTATTGAACTACCTCGATGTATTGCGGGATCACAAGCCGGTCGGCGAGAAGGTGGCGGTGATCGGTGCCGGCGGCATCGGTTTCGATGTGGCCGAATTCCTTGTGGAGAAAAGGGTCGAGAAGAAAGTGGAGATGGATGCCGATGGGCACCGTGATCACTGGCTCAAGGAGTGGGGCATCGACAAACAGCTTGGCGAGCGCGGTGGCCTCACGGCTCCTGAAATCGACGCCCCCGAGCGCCAGATCTGGCTGCTCCAGCGCAAGGAGAGCAAGGTGGGTGACGGACTTGGCAAGACCACCGGCTGGATCCACCGTACCGTGCTCAAGAACCGCAAGGTTCAGATGCTCTCCGGGGTGCAATATCTGGGGATCGATGACGAGGGCTTGCACATTCAGGTGGGCGAGAGCAAGCAGTGTCTGCCGGTGGATCAGGTGATCGTCTGCGCCGGGCAGGAGCCCCTTAAAGAACTGCAGGCCGGGTTGCAGGCGGCAGGCAAGCCGGTGCACATCATCGGCGGAGCCGACGTGGCTGCCGAGCTGGATGCCAAGCGAGCGATCAGACAGGGCGCCGAACTGGCTGCGATCATCTAGCCAACTGTGCCCTCTTGTCCTTTATAGTGCGATAAACCCCTGAGCCTCAGGGGTTTTCTTCATTCGGTGCTGTGCTAAGGTAGCGCCATCATTGCCCCAGAGAAGGAATTGCCCATGGATGCCCTCACCCTGTTGCTCAATCGCCACTCCTGTGGCCGTCTCGCCGATCCCGCCCCGAGCGGTGAGGTGCTCGACAATATCCTCAAGGCGGGCCTGCGCGCGCCGGATCACGGCACCCTGACCCCTTGGCAGTTCATTCTGTTTGAAGGAGAGGGGCGCGAGCGGCTGGGCAAGCTGCTGGCCGAGGCGGCCCGTGCTCGTGGCGAAGATGAAGAGAGCATCAAGAAGTGCAGCGAAGCGCCGCTGCGGGCGCCCTTGGTCGTCGCCGTGGCAACCCGTTATCAGGATCACCCCAAGGTGCCGAAACTGGAGCAGGAGCTCTCAGCCGGGTGTGCCCTGATGGCGATGCAGATGGCGGCGCAGGCGCAGGGCTTCAACGGTATCTGGCGCTCCGGCTGGTTTATCTTCGATGAGCAGATCAACAAGGGATTGGGACTGGCGGCAGAGGATCAGCTGGTGGGTTTCCTCTACCTCGGTACTCCCATGCTGGAAGCACGCAAACTGCGCGAGCTGCCACTCGATGAGTTTGTCCGCCGTTTCTGACTCCTCGGCCATGTTGCGGTTAAGAGAAGCAAAGCCTCGAGAAATCGGGGCTTTTCTGTTTAACCGTGAATAGTAACCAGAGAAATTGGGGAAAATAAATGGGTCAAAGAGGCTTCGCGCGCCATAGCAGGTAATTATTTAAATAGTGCGATGTACCTCGCAATCCTGTTGTATTTCACTATGTAAAACGTTTGCGCATTCGCTAATATCTCCCTGCCAGTTTAGAAGGGCACTCCTTCTAATTTTTCTGCGATGAGAGTCGCAATTCCGTAGCACCTTTTAACAGCCCAACGTCTTCGTGACATTGGGCTTTATTTTTTATGGGGTGTCGGGGTTGTTGTGAGTTGATGGCGGCATCAAGATGCAGCCCGGTTGGCAGCCTTATGCCCTGTTTTTGGCTGGCAGGATCCGGGCTGGATTGCCGACTACCCGAGCTCCAGCCGGTACATCTTTGGTGACTACGGCGCCCGCGCCGACGATCGCCTCCCGCCCTATGGTGACGCCGGGCAGCAAGATGGCGCCGCCCCCAATCCAGACCTTGTCTTCAATGGTGACCGGCAGCGCCGTCTCTGTGCCCTGAATCCGTTTGTCGGCCTCCAGTGCATGGGCTGCGGTATAGATCTGCACATTTGGCCCAATCATCACATGGGCGCCGATGCGGATGGGGGCATTGTCCAGCAGGGTCGCTCCCATATTGATGTAGGAGTCCTTGCCCAGGTGGATGTGGCGGCCATAGGTACAGTAGAGGGGCGGGCAGATAAAGGCGTTTTCTGCCAGTTCGCCAATCAGCTCCGCCAGTAGTGCCCGCTGCTCTGCTTCCTCTTCCGCCTGATTGAAACGGCGATAGCGCTGGGCCGCCTCCCGGCGCAACAGGGCCAGCTCGGGTGCCATGCAGTTGTACGGTTGGCTGCTAATCATCTTCTGGTATTCGCTCATGAAGGTTGCTTTCCTTTATCTGCCAGGGATTTGGATATTGGCGCCAATACGGCAGAAGTAACGTGATCATCCACCCGATATGGGCAGAACCAGGTTGGCAGGTCTGCCTTCGGCAAAGGCCAGCACATTCTCGAACGCCACGCGAAAGTAGAGTTCGTAGCTGTTTTGCTCCACATAGCCGAGATGAGGCGTCGCCAATACGTTGGGCAGACGCAGCAGGGGCTCGCTTTCCTGTGTCGCCGGCTCGATGTCAAATACATCGAGCGCGGCCCGTTTCTCAGGATGGTTACTGAGCTCTGCATAGAGGGCGCCCGGCTCGATAAGTTCGGCACGGCTGGTATTGACCAGCAGAGAGTCAACTTTCATGCGAGCCAGGTCTGCGCGGGTAACAGCGCCGCGGGTTGCCTCGCTCAGGCGCAGATGCAGCGTGAGGATATCGGCTTGACTGAAAAGCGCCTCCTTGCTGGAGGCGCAGGCATAGCCATCCAGCTCGGCCTGCCTGCGCGAAGCCTCACTGCCCCATATCAGTAACGACATGCCAAATGCCTTGCCATAGCGGGCGATCCGCTGGCCTATCTTGCCGTAGCCCCAGATGCCGAGCGTCAGCCCATGCAGCGTGCGTCCCAAACCGAGGTCACCAGAATGCTGCCATTGGCCTTGGCTTAACGCCTGGCTGTAAGCAGGTATATGGCGGGAGGCTGCCATGATGAGCGCCCAGCAGAGCTCGGCGGGAGCAATAGGGCTGCCGATCCCTTCTGCCACGGCAACGCCGTACCGTTGGCATAGTGCCGGGTCGATGTGCTGGCTGACTTTGCCAGTCTGGCTGATGAGTTTAAGGGTGGGAAGCTGTATCAGCAGCTGTTCGTCGATGCGGGTACGCTCGCGGGTCAGCACCAGTGCTTCCATTCCTTCCAGCAGGGCGGCAAGGCGCGTTGTATCGGGTTCGCTCTGGTTGAGGATGGTGACGTCATGACCCGCCAGCAGGGCAAAGCAGGGGAGGTGGCGCACCTGATCCTGATGGTCATCCAGAATGGCAATCCGCATAAGAAATCCTTCTCGATTGCGTTGGCTCGGACCACTATCTTACCGGAATAAAAGGTGTCTGTTGTTTTCAAACGAACACAATCAGAAGGGAGTGCAATCAAGCCCATGTCCACGGACCGGGAAGAGCCTGACAGGCCAAAACAATCAGGGCCCCCGAATGGGAGCCCTGATGGCATGAGGTTGGCGTCTATGTTGCCCGCGCTTAGCCGTGCTTGCGGCCGGAGAGGCGGCACCACTCCTCCTTGACGGCGGTCGGGTCCATCTCGAACCACTGACCGTAGATGGTTTCCAGCTCCGGGGCCTGACTTTCCAGCACGCCGGAGAGGGCCATCAGGCTGCCCGGCTTGCCGTGGCCGGCGATAAGTGGAGCCAGTTCGCGCAGCGGGCCGGCCAGGATGTTGGCGACCACCACGTCCGCTTCGACATCTTGCGGCTGGTCGGCCGGCAGATAGAGCTCAATCTGGTCGGCGACGCCGTTGCGCGCGGCGTTGTCGCGGCTGGCCTGAATGGCCTGCGGGTCGATGTCGATGCCGATAACGCGGGCAGCACCCAGTTTCAGGGCGGCGATGCCGAGAATGCCGGAGCCACAGCCAAAATCGACCACGGTTTTACCGCTCAGATCCAGCCCGTCCAGCCACTGCAGGCAAAGTGCCGTGGTGGGGTGGGTACCGGTACCGAAGGCCAGGCCCGGATCCAGCATTACGTTGACCGCATCGGGGTTCGGCACGTCGCGCCAGCTCGGGCAGATCCAGAGGCGCTCGCCAAACTGCATGGGGTGGAAGTGATCCATCCACTCGCGCACCCAATCCTTGTCTTCCAGCAGCTCGACCTTGTAGCCGACATTTTCGCCGAAGATCTGCTGGAAGAAGGCGATGGTGGGAGCCGGATCGGTTTCGGCATCGAACAGACCCATCACTTCGGTCTCGCCCCAGAGCGGGGTTTCACCGGGCATGGGTTCATAGACGGGCACATCCTTGGCATCCATAAAGGTCACCGCCTGGGCTCCACGCCCCAGCAGCATGTTGCTCACCTTGTCTGCGGTCTTGGCAGTGGCGTTGATTCGAATTTGTATCCAGGGCATGGCGTCGACTCTTCATAAATGTGAAACCGCGAGATTCTACCATCATGGGGCAGTGCTGTCGTGGTTTGCCCATGACGTGGAGGGATTCGGGGGCTTTTGCCGGATTGGCACGGTTCCTGTATTGCTCTATGCAGGCGAAGACGACCGGTTTTCGCTGAACGCTTTGCTCAAGTTCCGTCATCTTTCACTGCCACCCTCGGGTGGCATTTTTTTATCTGCACTTGTTTGCCTGGTAAACAGTCTGCCAGACAAAAAAGAGCAAGGTCGGCACCTTGCTCAAGGACGGGCTGACGCCGTTTTGGCGCATTCATGCTGCTGTTGGCACGCCAGATGCAAAGACTAATATGTCCTGCATAAGGATATGTGTGTGATTGTTACCCCAATGTTCAGGTATTCAGGCCATTTCTCGCGAAATGGCCTCTTTTTTGGCTGATTGTCGGACGTTGGCCTGCCACAGGCAGTCATGAGTGCCGCTGGTTGTGCCCGTTTGGGGCATCTCCTTGGTGAACTTATCCCATCATGGTGCGTTGGAGGGCTTAGTTGGCAAAGCCGCTCATGTCGATCACCAGTTTGCCCACCATGCGTCCCGCTTCCACTTCTGCGTGGGCCTGAGCCAGCGTGACCGGGGTCAGTGAGTGGATGGTTCTGGTCAGGGTGGTCTGCAATACCCCTTCATCGACCAGTGCCGCCACCCGGCCGAGCAAGCGGTGCTGTTCGATCATGTCCGGCGTCTGGAACAGGGAGCGGGTGAACATGAACTCCTGGCTGAAGGTGACGCTCTTGCTCTTGAGCAGGGAGAGATCCCACGGCTCGCTCGATTCGGCGATGGTACAGATATGGCCAAACGGGCGGATCAGCCCTGCCATGGTGGCCCAGTGCTCGGCGGTGGCGTTGGTGCAGAAGATGGCATCGACCTGGGTGATGCCAAGGGCGGTCAGCTCCTCCTGCAACTTGTGGTGGTTCACAACCTGATGGGCGCCCATTTCGAGGCACCACTCGCGGCTCTCGGGGCGGGAGGCGGTCGCAATCACCTCCATACCGGTGAGCTGGCGGGCCAGCTGGATGGCGATGGAGCCCACGCCACCGGCGCCGCCGATGATCAGCAGTTTGCCACGGCTTTCGCGGGTAAGAGCGAAGCGCTCGAACAGGGTCTCCCAGGCGGTGATGGCGGTGAGCGGCAGGGCGGCGGCCTCCACATCGCTCAAGCTGGTGGGGGCGATGGCGGCGATGCGCTCATCCACCAGTTGCAGGGCGCTGTTGCTGCCCGGGCGGCTGATATCGCCGGCATACCAGACTCGGTCGCCCGCCTTGAACAGGGTGACTTCGCTGCCGGTGGCGATCACTTCCCCCACCGCATCCCAGCCCAGTACCCGGGGCGAACTTTCAATTTTGGCCTTGGGGGAACGCACCTTGGTATCCACCGGATTGACGGAGGTGGCGGTGACCCGCACCAGCAGATCCCGCGGACCCGGAACCGGATCGGGCAGGTTGGCGGCGATGAAGCAGTCGGGGTGGTCGCTTGGCAGATAGTGAGTCAGGGCTATGGCTTTCATGGTTTTTCCTTTCAAATCGCTGTGTTCGGGATTGCCACTCACTCTAGTCTGGTTGATTATCAAGATTAAGATGGGTAATCGGTAAAGACTGTTTGAATATATGAACAATGTCGATCTGGAGTTGATGGGGCTGTTCGCCACCGTGGTGGAGCAGGGGAGCTTTACCCGGGCCGCCGAGCTGCTTGGTATGCCCAAGTCATCGGTGAGCCAGAAGATCTCGCGGCTCGAATCCCAGCTCGGGGTGCGGCTGTTGCAGCGCACCACCCGCAGGTTGAGCCTGACCCCGCAGGGTGAACTCTATGTGGAGCACTGTCAGGGGCTGCTGGCACTGGCCCGCAGTGCCAATCTGGCGATGGCACGGCTGCGCTCGGCCCCGGCGGGGCGGGTGCGGATCACTGCCCCCGAGGCGACCGGTACTCTATTGCTTGGCCGGATCCTCGCCGAGTTTCGCGCCCTCTATCCCGAGGTGGTGCTGGAGCTGACCCTGAGTGACGATCAGCTCGATCTGGTGGGGGAAGGTTATGATTTGGCGCTGCGGGCGGCACCGCTGAAAGACTCCAGCCTCATCTGTCGGCGTATCGGTCAGGTGGCGCGTCATCTGGTGGCAGCGCCCGCCTATCTGGCGGCCCACGGCATGCCGCAGCAGTTGAGCGAGCTGGGCCGTTATGCCTGTCTGGTGCATTCGGCCATGCCGGTGTGGCCATTGCAGGAGGGGGGCTGGCGGCCGCAGGGGGCCTGTGTCAGCAACAGCTTGCTGGCGCTGCGGGAGATGGCGCTTCATGACGGGGGGATTGCCCTGTTGCCCCACCATGTCTGTGAAGGGGATTTGGCGGCGGGGCGGCTGCAGAAGGTGTTGCCGGATCAGCCCATTCCGGCCAACCCGTTTTACCTTATCTATCCGAGTCGGGAGCATCTGGCTCCCGCCCTGCGCACCCTGATGGATTTCGTGGCCGAGCGGTTGCCGTTTGCCTGAGTTACCAGCTGCTCTGGCTGGCCGACTCCTGATTGGGTTTGAGGCCGAGCGGGACCGACTGGCGCTCCGCCAGCATGCGGATCTGCCCTTCAATCAGGCTGGCACTGGGGCCCAGCACCAGCACCAGCTGGTGGTCGTTGAGCTGGATCCAGGAGAGGCAGCCCAGGCCCAGCAGGCGGGATTCATCCACCAGTGAAATATCGCGCACCCGCAGGCTGAGGCGGGTGATGCAGACACTCATCGCCACCAGATTGTCCATTCCGCCCAGTACCTTGAGATACTGGATCGCCAGCATCTGCGGGTCTGAGGGGGCAACGCTGGCAAGGCGCGGATGCTCCACCGCGATGGGCTTGCTCGGCATGCTGAGGGGGGCACGCTCCAGCAGTTGATAGAACAGCAGGGTGTAGGCGACGAAGAACAGGATACCGACCGGAATGAGCCAGAAGCTGTGCTCCCCAGCCTGATAGCTCAGCACCAGATCCAGCAGACCGGCGGAGAAGTAACTGCCCACCTTGATCCCCAGCCCGCTACAGACCGCCAGCGACAGTCCGGTCAGCAGGGCGTGGGCGAGAAACAGCCAGGGGGCGGTAAAGGCGAACAGAAATTCGATAGGCTCTGTGATACCCACCAGTGCCGAGGTGAGCGCCAGGGTGAGCAGCAGCCCGCCCTGCGGCAGCCGCTGCATCCGCTGGCGGTGCAGCCAGATGGCAAAACAGGCGCCCGGCAGGCCGAACATGATGATGGGGTAGAGACCGGCCACATACCCTTCATGAAGGGGCTGGGCGGTGGCCAGCGCCTGCAGGTTGCTCTCGCCAAGGCCGATGACGCTGCCCAATACCTGATGCAGCCCGAGTGGGATCAGCAGTCGGTTGAGTGTGCCGTAGCAGAAGGCGCCAAACGGCGTGGTGAGCAGCTCGGAGGTGAGCAGGGTCAGCCCGCGCTCCAGTGGCGGCCACAGCAGCGAGAGGGGGATGGCGATCAGCAGGCAGGCCAGGGCCGACACCAGCAGGCTGGGAAACTCCCCCCTGGCGACCTGCAGCCAGCGGGGCAGCGTTTGCTGGTGAACCCAGGGATAGATGATGGCGGTGGTGAGCCCCGCCAGCAGACCGCAGATCATGTCGGCGTGCAGGTTGGGGGCTAGCGTATTGAAAGCTGTGCTGAGCAGCAGGAAGTTGACCGCCCCCGCCAGCGTCTGTCCGCCCAGCTCCTGTCGACTCAGACCAAAGGCGATCGCCACCGCATAGATGAGCGGCATCTGGCTGAAGATCGCCTGACCGGTGAGGGAGAGCACCGCCAAATCGAGCACGTCGGGTTGCCCAAGCCGGTAGATCAACGCCGCCATCGGCAGGATGGAGACGGGCAGCAGCAGGGCATAACCGAGCCGCTGCAGGGCTTGAGTAACGACTTGTCGAGTGGCTTTAACGGGCATACAGCGGCTACGTTCTGTGACTTGGCGCACAGTTTAACCGGAAAACACCTATTTGGGGATAGTTTTGGAACCCCTAATTTATATTTTTATTATTTCTGCCCGAAAAGCTCGCGCACTTCCCGCGAGGGCGGTGCCGTCAGCAGGCTGATCGTGATAAAGACCACCAGCGCCAGCGTGAGGCTTGGCACGATGGCGTGCAGGCCAGCCAGCTTGATCCCCCACTGACTGAGTACCCCATAGCTGACGATGCCGCTGACCATGCTGGCCAGTGCGCCCGGGCCGTTGGCCCGTGACCAGTAGAGGCCGAGCACCAGCGGCCAGAGGAACACCGCCTGCAGACCGCCAAAGGCGAGCAGGTTGAGCCAGATGATCATCTCCGGCGGTTGCAGCGCCGCCAGCAGTACCAGGGTGCCCAAGATCAGGGTGCAGAGCAGGGAGAGGCGGGGAATGCGCACTTCCAGCTTCTCCTGCTTTGGATTGAGATAGTTGAGGTAGAGATCCTTCACCAGAGTGGCGGAAGCCTGGATCAGCTGGGAGTCGATGGTGGACATGATGGCTGCCATCGGCGCCGCCAGAAAGACCCCGGCCAGCCAAGGGGGCAGCACTTCCATCATCAGGGAGGGCATGATCTTGTCCGGGCTGTCCATGCCGGGCAGGATGGCGCGGCCAAGGGCGCCCGCCAGATGCATGCCAAACATCAGCAGGGCGCTGACCACTGTACCGATCAGGATGCCGCGGTGAAGCGCCTTGCTGTCGCGATAGCCAAAGCAGCGCAGCGCCGAGTGGGGCAGCCCCACCACCCCGACACAGACCAGGATCCAGAAGCTCAACATAAAGGGCTGGGTCAGCATGTCGCCGGCTCCCTGCGGGCTCACCAGCTTGGGATCGATCTCCCTGAGCTGGTGGATAAGGTTTGGCAGGCCGTCACCGGCAATCAAAATTCCTGCCAGCAGGGCGCCGGTGCCGATCAGCATGATGATCCCCTGCAGGGCATCGGTCATCACCACAGCGCGGAAGCCGCCGATGATGGTGTAGAGCAGCACACAGCTGGCAAACAGCATCAACCCCTGCTGGTAGGAGAGGCCGGTGGCGGTCTCCAGCAGGCGGGCGCCGCCGATAAACTGCACCACCATGGTCGCGATAAAGGCGAGGATGATAGTAACGGAGCCGAGGATCACCACCGCCTTGCTCTGGTAGCGGGCCCACAGCATGTCGTTGATGGTCACCGCATTGACCCGGCGGGCGATGATGGCGAACTTCTTGCCAAGCACCCCCAGAGTGAGCCAGACGGTGGGTAGCTGGATCATCGCCAGCAACACCCAGCCCAGACCAATCTTGTAGGCCGCGCCCGGCCCGCCGATAAAGGAGGAGGCCGAGGTGTAGGTGGCCACTAGCGTCATCGCCAGCACCAGCCCGCCCATGCTGCGGTTGCCGATGAAGTACTCCTGCACGAAGTTGCCTTGCGCGCGATGGCGGCTGGCCCAAAAACCCACCCCCAGCACCAGCACCAGATAGATGACGAGCGGCAGCATCAGCTCAAGATTCATGGGATGACTCCTTGCCGGAAGGGGAGTGGGTATCGAGGGGGATCTCCACAAACAGCCGGTTCACCATCAGGGCGCAGAGCAGAATGAACAGCAGTGGCATCACCATGCAGCTGAGCAGGAACCACAGTGGCAGCCCCCACAATTCCAGCTGGAGCGGGATGAAATAGGCGGTGCTATACCAAGCAAAGAAGTAGAGCAGGGTCAGCAGCAGGCAGAAAGCTGCTTCCCGGCGGGCGAGAGCAAAACGGTTCACCTTGGCCTCCGACAAATTTGAGGGGCGCAAGGATAACAAAAAAGGGCCATGTCGCCATGGCCCTTTTTCAGCAGAGGCTCCTTGCGGAGCAGACTTCCATCGGAAGTCCGGTCTCTATCAGCGATCCTTACAGACCCAACTTCTTGTGCAGGTAGTGGGCGTTGGTACTGCCACCGTGCAATGTCATCGGGTCTCTATCAGCGATCCTTACAGACCTAACTTCTTGTGCAGGTAGTGGATATTGGTGCCACCGTGCTGGAAGTTTTCGTCTTTCATGATCTCTTTTTGCAGCGGTACGTTGGTCTTGATCCCTTCCACCACCAGCTCGTCCAGCGCATGGCGCATGCGGGCGATGGCAATGTCACGATTCTCGCCGTAGCAGATCAGCTTGCCGATCATTGAATCGTAGTGGGGCGGTACCTTGTAACCTGCATAAATGTGGGAGTCCCAACGCACGCCCAGACCACCCGGCGCGTGGAAGCGCTGCACCAAACCCGGAGAGGGCATGAAGGTGGCCGGATCTTCGGCGTTGATCCGGCACTCGATGGCATGGCCACGGATGCGGATATCCTGCTGGGTGATCGACAGGGGCTGGCCGGCGGCGATGCGCAGCTGCTCCTTGATCAGATCGATACCGGTTACCATCTCGGTGACCGGATGCTCAACCTGAATACGGGTGTTCATTTCGATGAAATAGAACTCGCCGTTCTCGTACAGGAACTCGAAAGTACCCGCACCGCGGTAGCCGATCTCGATACAGGCGCGCACACAGCGCTCGCCGATGAACTTGCGCATTTCGGCGGTGATGCCCGGTGCCGGCGCCTCTTCCACCACTTTCTGGTGGCGACGCTGCATGGAGCAGTCACGCTCGCCCAGATAGAGGGCGTTGCCCTGGCCGTCTGCCAACACCTGAATTTCGATGTGGCGCGGGTTTTCCAGGTACTTCTCCATGTAGACCATGTCGTTCTTGAAGAACTGGCCTGCTTCGGATTTGGTCAGCGCGATGGCGCCCGCCAGTTCCGCTTCATTGCGCACCACGCGCATACCGCGACCACCACCGCCACCGGCGGCCTTGATGATCACCGGATAGCCGATGCGCTTGGCAATGGCGGCGTTGTGCTTGGCGTCGTTGTCGACGGGGCCGTCAGAGCCCGGCACACACGGTACGCCCGCTTTCTTCATCGCTTCGATGGCGGAGACCTTGTCACCCATCAGGCGAATGGTCTCGGCGCGCGGGCCGATGAAGATGAAGCCGGATTTTTCGACCACTTCGGCGAAATCGGCGTTCTCGGAGAGGAAGCCGTAACCCGGGTGGATGGCCACGGCACCGGTTACCTCGGCGGCGGCGATGATCGCCGGGACGTTGAGGTAGGATTCAGTACTGGCCGGTCTGCCGATACAGATGGATTCGTCGGCCAGCAGCACATGTTTGAGCTCCCGGTCGGCGGTGGAGTGAACGGCCACTGTCTTGATCCCGAGCTCTTTACAGGCGCGCAGGATCCGCAGGGCAATTTCACCGCGGTTGGCGATGACTACTTTGTCCAACATGGGTGGCGATTTCCCTTATTCGATGATGAACAGCGGCTCGTCAAATTCGACGGCCTGACCATTTTCAACCAGGATCGCTTTGATCACACCGGCCTTGTCAGACTCGATTTGGTTCATCATTTTCATGGCTTCGACGATGCACAGGGTGTCGCCGACATTGACTTGCTGACCCACTTCCGCGAACGGCTTGGCATCCGGGCTGGAGGAGCGGTAGAAGGAGCCAACCATCGGGGAGCGCATCAGGTGACCGCTCGGGGCGGCATCTGCGGCCGGTGCGGCGGCAACCGGGGCGGCAGCGGCAGGTGCGGCAACCGGAGCGGCTTGCTGCATCATCATCTGCGGCATGGCGGTGGTCACCTGACCGGAGAAGTTGCGGCTGATGCGAACGGACTCTTCACCTTCGGAGATCTCCAGTTCGGCGATGCCGGACTCTTCAACCAGTTCAATCAGCTTCTTGATTTTGCGGATATCCATTAGCATTCTCTTTCTTCTTTATCTGATCAGTGATTATCAAGCCGCGCGCAGATGGTGCACGGCCGCGGTTAAAGCGAATTGGTAGCCATCGGCCCCCAGACCACAAATGACCCCTTTGGCGACATCAGACAGATAGGAGTGATGACGGAACGGCTCCCTGGCATGGACGTTTGACAGGTGAACCTCGATAAAAGGGATGGCAACGCCCAGCAGCGCATCGCGAATGGCGACGCTGGTGTGGGTGAAGGCGGCCGGATTGATGATGATAAAATCCACCTGGCCCATGGCCTGATGGATGCGGCCGACCAACTCATGTTCGGCGTTGGATTGCAGATGTTCCAGAGTGACACCGAGTTCGCTGGCGTTAAGCTTCAGATCGGCGACGATCTCATCAAGCGTCTTGCTGCCGTAGATACCCGGTTCCCGTTTGCCCAGCAGATTCAGGTTTGGTCCGTTGAGCAGGAGAATGCGGTGATTTTGCGACATATTGAGTACATCCTCGATGATAATGCTGCTATCTATCAGCTATCTTGTGGACTACCAGAAATCTAGCCATTTTCTGCGCAAATCGGTGTGCCCTGGCACACAGATTTCGCAATTATATTGATTTCGTGAAAATTAGCAGCATTTTACTGGTCTAATCTCTACATCTGGCTATTTATTGCACATTTTGGTCGGCAAGGCTCCGTAGCTACCGCCTTGCTGTTTGCTGGCGGATGAGAAACGACAAAGCCGGCACAGGGCCGGCTTTATTGAGCAACAAACGAAGCGGGATCAGGCAGCTTCCGACTTCTCGCGGATGAGTTTGTCTACTACCCCCGGATCCGCCAGGGTGGAGATATCCCCCAGACTGTCGGTCTCTCCGGTGGCGATCTTGCGCAAGATGCGGCGCATAATCTTGCCGGAACGGGTCTTCGGCAGCCCCTCTGCCCAGTGAATGACATCTGGCGTTGCGATGGCGCCGATCTCTTTGCGCACCCACTCCTTCACCTCTTTATGCAGCTCGCGGCTTGGCTCTTCCCCGGCGATCAGGGTGACATAGGCATAGATGCCCTGACCCTTGATCTCGTGAGGAACCCCCACCACCGCGGCTTCAGCGATCTTGGGATGGGCCACCAGCGCCGATTCAATTTCGGCGGTACCCATGCGGTGGCCAGAGACGTTCAGTACATCATCCACCCGACCGGTGATCCAGTAGTAGCCGTCCTCGTCGCGACGGGCACCGTCGCCGGTGAAGTAGCGGCCCGGGAAGGTGGAGAAGTAGGTCTGCTCGAAGCGCTCGTGATCGCCGAATACGGTGCGCATCTGACCCGGCCAGGAGTCGGTGATCACCAGGTTGCCCTCGGTAGCCCCCTCCAGCGGTTCGCCCATGTTGTCGACCAGCGCAGGTTGCACCCCGAAGAAGGGTTTGGTGGCAGAGCCGGGTTTCAGGTCGGTGACGCCGGGCAGCGGCGTAATCAGGATGCCGCCGGTTTCGGTTTGCCACCAGGTATCGACAATGGGGCAGCGCTCATCGCCAATGGTGCGGTAGTACCACTCCCAGGCTTCCGGGTTGATGGGTTCACCCACCGAACCCATGATGCGCAGGCTCTGGCGTGACGTGCCGGTGACCGCTTCGTTACCCTTGGCCATCAGGGCACGGATGGCGGTTGGTGCAGTATAAAGGATGGTGACCTTATGCTTGTCCACCACCTGACTCATGCGGTTGGTGGCCGGGTAGTTGGGCACCCCTTCGAACATGATGGTGGTGGCACCGTTGGCAAGCGGCCCGTAGACCAGATAGGAGTGGCCGGTGACCCAGCCCACATCGGCGGTACACCAGTAGATATCCTCTTCGTGGTAGTCGAACACATATTTGAAGGTGAGGGTGGCGTAAACCAGATAGCCGCCGGTGGTGTGGAGCACCCCCTTGGGTTTGCCGGTGGAGCCGGAGGTATAGAGGATAAAGAGCGGATCTTCGGCGTTCATCGCCTCGGGCGGGCAATTGCTGCTGACGGTGGCGGTCGCTTCGTGCCACCAGATGTCGCGGTGGTTGTGCCAGGCGACATTGCCGCCGGTGCGCTTGAGCACGATCACCTTGTTGACCTGGGTTTCCGGGTTGGTGAGCGCTTCATCCACATTCTTCTTGAGCGGCACCGGACGGCCACCGCGCAGCCCCTCGTCGGCGGTGATGACGATGCGCGAGCCGGAGTCGATGATGCGGCCGGCCAGCGCTTCCGGCGAGAAGCCGCCGAAGACAATGCTGTGTACCGCGCCGATGCGGGTACAGGCCAGCATGGCGATGGCGGCTTCGGGCACCATGGGCATATAGAGGCAGACCACATCGCCGCGGTGAACCCCTTGTGCTTTCAATACGTTGGCAAACTTGCACACTTCGCTGTGCAGTTCGCGGTAAGTGAGTTTGCGATCTTCGGTGGGGTTATCCCCTTCCCAGATGATGGCAACCTTGTCGCCACGCTCGGCGAGATGGCGATCGAGACAGTTGGCCGAGACGTTGAGCTGGCCATCTTCAAACCATTTGATGGAAACATGGCCCGGATCGTAGGAGGTGTTCTTGACCTTGGTATAGGGTTTCATCCAGTCGAGAATTTTTCCCTGCTCTCCCCAGAAGGTATCGGGATCCTCGACGGAAGCCTGATACATGGCGGCATAGTCGCCCTTGTCGAGCAGTGCATTGCTGCTGATGTGGGGTTTGACCGGGTAGACCTTGCTCTCGCTCATCACTCACTCCTTTGAATACATACTTTTAATAATTAAGTAACAACTTATACCTTTGGCTGATGGGGGCAATTAGACTTTTGGATAGGCGGCAACAGTTGGTTACAGGACAAAGAGTGACAATTAATCGGCGAGTGGGTAAAAGGGGGCCGTGTCGATTAATTGGAGGTCATGATGTTTTCTCTGTTGCTCTGTGCATCCCTTTGGCAGTTTGATGCGCCAGTGCCCGCTGGCGAACCTCCGAAAGAGTTTGCGATCACCCATCAGGAGGTCTCACCCGCGCTGCGGGAGCGGGTTGCCGATCAGCTTGGTCATGCATGGCAGGCCAAAGAGCCTGGTACCAGACTTACCTTCAGCGAGCCAGCTCCCCGTTATGCTGGCGAATCACCTCTGACGCGTATGCTCAATGATCGTGATGATGGTTGGGAATCCCGCTTGCAGATCGAGTGGTAATCCGGTCGGCAGCCAGGAGGCGGATGCCTCCCGGCTGGTGATGATGATTGCCTGCCGCTATGAGACGTAGCGTTGATGCAGGCGATCTCCCATGTGCTCGACATGCAGTGGTTTGCTGAACAGATAGCCCTGTCCTTCGCCGCAGTTGAGTGACTGCAAGAAGGCGTGTTGTGCCTTGGTTTCAATCCCTTCGGCGGTGACCTCCATATCCAGACTGTCGGCCAGATTGATGATGGTGCGGCAGAGCTCCCGACTGTTCTTGTCTTCCGGTAATGCCTGCACAAACGCCCGGTCTATCTTGATGCGATCGATCGGCAGGGTCTTGAGCAGACTCAGTGACGAGAAGCCGGTACCAAAGTCATCGATGGCAATCTGCACGCCGAGATTTTTCAGGCGGGTAAAGAGATCCAGACTCTGTTCGACCCGCTGGATGATGCTCTCCGTCACCTCGATCTCGAGCCGTTCTGGCGGAAATCCGGTCTCGGCCAGAATAGCGGCGACCCGTTCAACATAGCCCGGGGAGCGCATCTCCCGCACCGACACATTGACCGACAAGCGGGGCACCGGCAGTCCGGCGGCCAGCCAGTTTTGTCCCTGCTCGCAGGCGTTGCGCATCACCCATTCCCCAATTTTCTCTATCAGGCCGCACTCCTCTGCCACCGGAATAAAGCGGGTCGGCGCTATCATCCCCTCATTGGGATGCTGCCAGCGCAGCAGGGCTTCCAGTCCACTCAGGTGGCCGTTGGCCAGATTGGTCATGGGTTGATAGAAGATGCAGAGCTGTTCGAGCTCCAGGGCCTTGAGCAGACCCTGCTCAATCTGCATCCGCTCGCGGGCTCGAGCCGCCATGCAGGGGGTATAGAACTGGAATCCATTGCGCCCCTGACTTTTCGCCTCGTACATGGCGCTGTCGGCGGCGCTGACCAGGGTTTCCGGGCTGTCTGCATGATCCGGATAGATGGCGATACCGATACTTGCCGAGATTGCCACCAGCTCATGGGCCAGCTCAACCGGTTCACGCAACACGGTCAGCAGGGTATTGGCCAGGGTTGCCAGCTCGTCAGGCTCCTCCAGATAGGGGATCAGCACCAGAAACTCGTCTCCCCCGAGGCGGGTCGCCAGATCGTTGTGCTGCAGGCAGCCGCGGATCCGCTCTGCCAGCCGCTTGAGCAGCTCATCGCCAACTCCGTGGCCCAGGCTGTCGTTGATCAGCTTGAAGCCATCCAGATCGATAAAGAGCAGCCCCAACCGTTTGCGATTGAGCTGCGCGGTTTTCAGCTCAAGGGCCAGCCGCTCCTGCAACAGATGACGATTGCCCAGCTCGGTCAGGGGATCGTGATAGGCAAGGTGATTCAGTTCGGCCTCCACCTTGCGAATGGCGCTGATGTCGGAAAGGGCGATCACATAGTGAGTAGTGTTGTTGAAGTTGTCATAGACAGCGCTGATCTGCTGCCAGGAGGAGAAGTAGCTGCCATCCTTGCGCAGACAAACCATCTCGCCATGCCAGGCGTTGTTGCCGGGGCGCAGGTGATACCAGGGATAGTCGAGGTCGGTGTAGCGCCTGGGATGCATGATGATATCCGGGGTACGGCCTATCACCTCCTCGGCATTGTATTGGGTCAGCATGGTGAAGGCCGGGTTGACCGACAGAATATGGTGTTCGCTGTCGAGGATGATGATCCCCTCGGCAGTGGTATCGAATACCACGTTGGCCTGATGGAGTCGCTCCTCCTGACGGCGGCGGGCGGTGGCATTGTGAATGACCCCCATGACCCGGTGGCCGACCGACTCGGTGGCGGGGACATGGTCGGCATGAATATCGACCCAGTGGCGCTCGTTGAGAGCGGTGAGGTAGCTCAGGGTGAGATGGATGGGGTCATGACTTTGCAGGGCGGCCTTGAGCTGGCTGCCGGATTCCGGTTCAAAACAGTCGACGAACGCTTGCAGCCCGCCGTGGAACTGGTTGGCCTCAATGCCCAGCAGCGGCTCAATCTGGCCGTCGAACAGTAATCTGTCCTCCGCAACGTGCCACTCCCACACCCCGATTTGGGCCGCTCGCATTGCCAGTTGCAGCCGTTGTTCGGTTTCGTACTGCTCGGTGATGTCCCGCACGATGGCGAGGATACCGTTCAGCTCCCCTTTCTCATCACGCATCGGGCTGTAGGTGGCCTGAAAGCGGCGGGAGCTGCTGTCGTACGCCGCGGTTTGGCCCGTGATGGCGATATCCACGTAGGGCATGCCGCTTCGCATGATCTGCTGAAACATGGGCTCCAGAGTCGGTGCCAGCTTGGGAACCACCTCTCGGAGATGCTTGCCCTGATGCTCCTCGATGCTTTTGCCATTGATGTCGGCCAGCACCTGATTGACTTTACGGTAGCGAAATTCGCAGTCAAAGACGCCGATGCCCAGAGGGGCATTATCCATCAGCTGTTCCAGGACGGTGTGATCTGACAGCTGGGTCAACATTGCCTCGGTGTCGGCGTTGAAAAGCTTCCCATCCATGATGACCTCGGCATTGATTGTTTTATCACTTGCATCAGTTGTCAGTATGGCACGAACTGTTTGGCCGGGAGTCAAGCGGAGTTATCTGGTTGTTTTGACGGCAAGAATAGGCAGAAAAACCTGATAAAAAGGATGGAAAAAGGGGCGAGTGGTTATCCCTTCTGGCGACCAAACGCCTGAATACCGCGCACAAATACCAGCCAGCCGAGCAGATGGAACGGGAGGGCAAGCAGATAGAGCAGCAGGAAGTGCGACTCGCTGCCACTGCTGTTGATGAAGTCGATCCAGGCGGCCAGCAGCGCCAGCATGCCGGCAATCTGGAAGCGGCGGCGCAACACCACCTCGACGCCGAGATTGGCAAGGTAGAGGGTGAGCAGGATGCCGGCAAAGCCGGTGAGCTGGGCGGTGCCGTAGAGCTCGCGATCCGGGTTGAACAGCAGCGCAATCAGGGGAGTAATGCCCTGATCCAGTGGGATCAGGGCCAGCAGCCAGCATGCAATCAGAAGCAGGGCTGTCTTCATCGCGGACTCAGTCGGCGGACGGTGCCGGTTTGACCAGAGAGAGGTAGTTGGCATCCATCTTGAGGAAGACCCCCAGCAGGCGGGCACTGGCGCCGTAGAAGCCAAACCGGTCGGCGGCGCGACAGGCGCTTTCGAACTTGTCAAACCACCCCAGCAGATGGCCGTGCAGCAGCGCTTCCTGCTCGTCGAGCCAGCGTTCCCGCTCGGCTGCGCTCTTGGCTTCCGCCGCGCGGATGATGAGATTGCCCATCAGGTCCAGCTCGATGGCCAGATGGTCGGCTGGCTCTTTATATTTGTCGCTGACATTGATGCCGAGGCGATCGAGGCGGGCCTGCATCTCGGCCATCGGGGCCTGCATCAGCAGCTTGGCATCGCCGCGGTAGAGCGATTCGTAGGGCAGGGCGCCCTGTTTGGGATCCACCAGAAACAGCCCTGCGAAGTCGGCGGCCAGTTCCAGCTGGCGATCCGGGCGCACCAGCAGGCGAGCGATGGCATCGTTGAGCTCGGCCACGGCTTCGCGCATCGGATCCAGGGTGGAGAGGCTTTTCAGGAAGCTTCGCACATCATAGGTGTCATATTCGGCGATCTGCTCATCACTGAGTTCGGCGGCGAACAGGGTGGAGAACCACCAGTAGAGTTCGGCCCGGCGTTCGCTGGTAGCCATAAATTCCTGCATTTTTCCTCCGTGGATGGCAATCGGGAGCCTTGATGGCTCCCGATTCTAACGACTTTAAAAATAAAGGAAACTCAAGGGGGCGCTTTTGTCCCCCTGGGGTCAGAGTGCCGGGAACATGGGGTCGATGCCCTTGGCCGATTCCGGCGCGCCGAAGGCAGTGACGGCGGGCGCCTGTCCGCGGAACTTCTCGATCTCCACCAGCGCGGTATGGGCCGTGGTGGCCTGCGCCAGGCTGGAGGAGCCGATGTCGGCGGTCAGCACGTTGGGATCGCCGTAGGTACAGAGCGTACCCACCTTGCCGCCCTCTTGCGGGCCATACCAGGCTCCTTCCTGAATGCGCACCACGCCGGGGGCGTAGTCATCGCTCACCACCAGCCCGGCCAATACCTGACCGCGGCCGTTGAACACCCGCACCAGATCGCCGTCCTTGAGGCCGCGGGATTTGGCATCCTGCGGATTCATGTAGACAGGCTCGCGACCCTGCACTGTATAGGTGGCGCGATAGTTGTCGGAGGAGCAGAGCTGGCTGTGCAGCCGCTTGTCCGGGTGGCAGGATTGCAGGTGCAGCGGGTACTGCTTGCTGCCCGGCCCGCCGTGTGAGCGCTCGTAGGGCTCGATCCAGACCGGATGGCCCGGGCAATCCCCATAGCCGTAGTCGGCAATGGTCTTGGAGTAGATCTCGATAAGGCCAGACGGGGTACCGAGGGGTTCCAGATCCGGCTCCTGACGGAACGACTCGTGACGCACCCAGGGCTGGCCTGCCGGGAAGGTGACGAAGCCTTCGCCGTGCCAGAACTGGCTGAAACGGGGCAGACGGATGCCGATGCCGCGGCCCTGCAGGCGGGCATCGTCATAGATGCTCTGGATCCACTCCAGCTTGCTCTTGCCGCCGGTGAATTCGACCTCGCGACCGAAGCGACGGCAGAGATCGGCGAAGATGTCATAGTCATCGCGCGCCTCGAACAGCGGCTCCACCACCTTGTACATGGCCAGAATGCCCGCGTTGGAGTGAGAACCCCACTGCTCGATGTCGTCCCGCTCATAGGTGGTGGTGGCGGGCAGCACGATATCGGCGAAACGGCAGCTGGCCGTCCACTGGTGATCGATGCTGACCACGGTTTCCAGCTTGCGCCAGGCGGCGACCATCTTGTTGCGATCCTGCTGGTGGTGGAACGGGTTGTTGCCGCAGAACACCGCCATCTTCATGTGGGGGTAGGTGATGGTCTGGCCGTTGAAGGCGATCTGCTTGCCCGGATTGAGGATGCAGTCGACGAAGCGGGCCACCGGAATGTATTTGGAGTAGCCCTTCCAGTCGCCGTCATGGAGTGGTTTAACGCCGGGAATGACCGAGCTGAAACCTGACATGATGGGGCCGCTGGAGGTGATGGTGCCCGCCCCGTTGTAGTGCCAGCCAAAGCCGTAACCGCCCCCCGGCAGGCCGATCTGGCCAATCATCGAGGCCAGTACCACCAGCATCCAGGCGTACTGTTCGCCGTGGTGCATACGCTGCACGCACCAGCCGCCGATAAGCTGGGTACGGCCGCTGCTCATGGTGCGGGCCAGCTCGCGGATGGTTTCGGCTGGTACGCCACAGATGGCGGCGGCCCACTCTGCGTCCTTCACCTGACCATCGCTGGTGCCCAGCAGGTAGGGCAGGAACTTGTCAAAACCGGTGGTGTAGTCTTTCAGGAACTTCTCGTCGTGGCGCTTCTCGCTGTAGAGGGTGTGGGCGATGCCCAGCATCAGCGGTACGTCGGTCTGCGGATTCAGGGTCACCTGATCGCAATTGAGGTACTTCTGGGTCTTGGATTTGACCGGGTCGACACTGATCACTCGGATCTCGCCCTTGGCCACCTTCTCTTTCAGCTGTGCCCAGTAGTCGTAGACGCTGTGATCCGGCACCAGCCAGCCCACCTGCAGGTTCTTGATGGGATCGGAGCCCCAGATGACGATGGTTTTGCTGTGCTCCAGCACCAGCGGCCAGGAGGTCTGCTGCTCGTATACCTCCATGGCGCCCGCCACGTGGGGCAGGATCACCTGGGCGGCACCGGTGGAGTAGTCACCGGCCTTGGCCAGATAGGTGCCGTGCAGGTTCATGGCGCGCCCCAGCATGGCACCAGCGGAGTGCAGTTTGCCTACCGACTGCCAGCCGGAGTGACCGGCATAGAGGGCGCTCGGGCCATAGATCTTCTGCACCCGCTCCAGCTCGTGATAGAAGAAGTCCAGCGCCTGGGACCAGGTCACCCGCACGAAGCGGTTCTGGCCACGTTCGCTGGTGTCGGACTGGTGCCCCTTGCGCAGCCAGTCCAGCCGCACCATGGGGTAGCGGATGCGGGAGGGGTTGTAGACCACCTCACTCAAGGCCTTGAGCATGTCGGTGGGGTGCTTGTCATGCTCGAACGGCTGGGTCTCGACCCAGCGCCCATCGACCACCCGGGCACGGAAGGCGCCCCAGTGGGAGCCGGACTGCACCAGCTTGTCGCCAGACTCGGCGGCCATCACGGCGCGACCGAGCAGGGAGGGGCCGATCAGGGCAGAGGCACCGCTGGCCAGCAAGCCACCCAGAAAACCACGACGGGAAATATTGATCATCTTGTTATTCCTCTTTCGAATCCGGACTTAGTGGCTGCCCTGACCACCGGTATCGGCGGCATGGTTTTGCAGGTATTTGAGCAGGGTGCGCTCCTCTTCCTTGCTCAGGCGATAGTAGGCAGACATCGCCTTGAGCCCCGAGATCCAGCCGTTGGCAGTGAAGTGAGCGGGATCCGGCGCGCCGTGGCAGGAGTTGCAGGTGGATTTGTACATCTCGCCGGCGTAATCCCAGATCGGCTTGAGCGAGGACTCAAAGCCCTTGCCATCGACCCAGGCCTGCACCTGAACCTGTTCCCACTTGATATGGGTGGCGCTGTCGGTCTCCTGTTTGAGCACTTTCTCGCTCGCTTTCAGTTCGTCACGGATGGTGGCGACGAAGACCCGCTTGCCCATGTATTCGCTCAGCACCCGGCCCTTGCCATCGCTCTCGCGCCACCCTTCGATGGTCACCTTGAGGCGATCGCCGCTGCGGTCCACCACGTCGATACGGGAGGCGGGCAGCAGTTTGCCGACCGGGTCGCTGCTCTGTTCGCTGGCATAGAGATCTTTTTCACCCAGGTTGTAGAGGGTCTCGGTGGCTGGCGCCTCTTGTGCGTCGTTGACCAGGGTGGCGTAAGTGGCCCGGAAGCCGCCCGCCATGTTGGGAAGTTCGTGGGCGATGCCCTTGTGGCACTCGATGCAGTTCATGTTCTTCGCCGCCGCATCTTTCATCGCCAGCGCTGCCGCCGGGGACTGCTTGGCGTGATCCATGTTGTCGTAGCTGTGGCAGGACTTGCAGGTCTTGGAGTTCTGGCTGCTCATCCGTGCCCACACCTTCTCGGCCAGATGCAGGCGCCGGTCCTCGAACTTTTCCTGGGTGTCGATGCTGTGGCCTATGTACTCCTGATAGAGGTCGTTGGCCGCCTCCATCTTGCGGGCCACCTTGCCGACGAAATCCTTCGGTTGATGACAGTCGGTACAGACCGCCTGTACCCCGGAGGCATTCTTGAAGTGGATGGACTCCTTGTACTCCGGATAGACGGTGTCTTTCATGGAGTGGCAGGAGATACAGAATTCGAGGCTGCTGGTTTTCTCAAAGCCGTAGTGCAGGCCGACGGTGCCCGCGAGGGTGACGCCGACGCCCACCAGAAGCAGCGCCAGTACCGACCAGCGACGGCTGGGGGTGCGCAGGAAGTGCCACAGTTTTTTCATCATGCTCTCTCACATCACTTTTTTGATGGGAGCCATGATAGGGAGGCGTTGTGAACAGGGCTGCCGCCACAAATTAATGAAATAGGGGTATTTATGACAAAATGTGAATAGAATAATCCTCCCTTGTCGACCATCGTGAACCCTGCCCATGAGCTACCACATTCTGGTTGTTGAAGATGATGCGGTTACCCGCGAGAAGCTGACCGGCTATTTCGAGCGGGAGGGCTATCGGGTGACGGCGGTCGAAAATGGCCAGGAGATGCGCGCCGTGCTGGCGGAACAGACGGTCGATCTGGTGATGCTGGATATCAACCTACCGGGAGAAGATGGTCTGCTGCTGACCCGTGAACTGCGGGCGCGCAGCACGGTGGGGATCATCCTGGTGACTGGCCGCAGTGATGCGGTAGACCGGATAGTCGGCCTCGAGATGGGGGCCGATGACTATGTCACCAAGCCGTTCGAGCTACGGGAGTTGCTGGTGCGGGTCAAGAATCTGCTGTGGCGGATCTCGCTGGCGGCCGCCGCGCCGAGCGAGCCTGCGGTGGCTGACGATGCGGTGCGCTTCGGCCCTTGGCGTTTTGACATCCCCCGCCGCCAGCTCAGCAAGGACGGAGTGCCGGTGCGCCTGACCAAGGCCGAATATGAAGTGCTGGTGGCTTTTGTCGCCCATGCCGGGCGGGTGCTCAGTCGGGAGCGGATCCTGACCCTCATCAGCCATCGCGGCGATGGCCCGAGCGATCGCACCATAGACGTGTTGATCCGGCGGCTGCGCGGCAAGATGGAGCCGGATCCGCGGGATCCCCAGCTGTTTGTCACCGTCCATGGTGAAGGCTATCTGTTTGCCGGCGAGATAGCCTCCTGACCCCGTTGCGGTGGCCTTGACCTGTTTGAGAGGTATCAGACCGGCGGGCGGGTATCAAATTGCGGGCAGTCGTCGCCAATCTGGTGCCAGGGCGCCTTGGAGCCGACAAAGATGTGAAACGCGGGTCGCTGGCTCGGCACGTCGTCCAGTACCCCCAACCGCAGATTGATCTTGCCGCTGCTGCTCTTCTGGCTGAACAGGCTGGAGCCGCAGTGACGGCAGAAGGCCAGGGTGGTCTCTGCCGATTTCCGGTAGCGGCCGATGGCCTCTTCCCCCTTCACTATGGTGACCTTGTTGCCATCAAGTCCGCCGACCGAGGCGTAATCTCCCCCTGAAAACTTGCGGCATTCGCTGCAGTGGCAGTTCCCCATATAGTCGAACTGATCCGGCAGGGTCAGGGCGATGGCGCCGCACAGGCAGCTGGCATGTAACTCTTTCATCTCTTCTCCTTGAGTGGGCTGATCGGATTTGGAACGGCTATTCGACCCGATAGACGGGACGAAAAGCGCCATCCGAGAGGGAATCGGCGGGGTCGGCCAGCGGTGCAGACAGCGTCAGAATGGGCGGCCCCATCACCCGAGGGCACTGCTCGGCATTGGCATCAGGGTGCTGCAGCAGGCAGACCGCCTGAGCGACCGCAAGGCGCCCCTGCAGCCGCATCTGATCGCTGTTGGCGGCGAGGATCTTGCCCCGGCGCAGGCCCCGCTGTACCCCGTGGCTGAAGTAGGTGCTCAGCACCCGGGGTCTGTCGAGATGGCGCTGCGCAAGCTCGTTGACCGCCACTTCGGCGGCGATGGCGCCCCCCACCAAATAGTCGAGTTCGGGATAGCGGGCTAGCGTCTGCTGTACCAGTGTGCGCTGGATTTCCCGGCTGTTGTCGCCGCGCTCGGTGGTGACCAGCTTGATGGCGCTCCCCTTGATGGCATCGGCAAAGCCCGGCTCGACGAAGTTGTTGCCGCCACTTGCCTGCGGGCCGGGGAAGAGGGCGACCGAGACCGGCTTGCTGCCGGCGGGGTGACGCTGCGCCAGCCAGTAGCCAATCTGCCAGCCCATCTGGTACCAGGAGACCCCCACTTTGGCGTGCACCAGACCGCTGGGCAGATCGTTGACCAGCCCAAAGAGCGGCAACGGCGTGACCTTGATGGCCTCGCGCAAGCCCTGATAGCTCACCGAGCCGAGCAAGATGGCGTCGCTCCCTTCCTGCACGCAACGCTGCAACTGCTGGCGCTGCTCGGCGAGGGCGCCATAGCCCCCCGCTTCGTGGATCTGCAACTTGACTCCCAGCCGCTTCGCTTCGTCCACCATGCCCTGATTGACCGAAAGCCAGTAGGCGTCGCGCAGATGGGGGTAGAGGGCACAGAGGGTCAGCGGTTTGGTTGCGGCGGCGGGTTCCGGCCACTGCTGGCGCAGCGGCTGGCCGCTGAATTCGCCGCCGGGCCAGATATCGACCGCAAAGGCGAGGGCGGCGCGAGGCAGCGTGAGCAACCACATGAGCAACAACGGGGAGAGATAGACGCTTCGCATGGCCAGGGGTTTTGTTAAAGTGTTGGGCCATATTATCCGGTCAAAGCCGACCACAACCAAGGGACTTCCCGTGAGAATCTTTTCCGGCCTGGGTGGCAAGTTGCTGCTGGCCTTCTCCCTGATGGCGTTGTTGACCCTGAGTGCCTCCCTGCTGGGCTGGATGGGGCTTAGCCATCTGCGCCAGCTGGAGCAAGGGGTACAGCAGACTCTCGCCGATCAGGAGCGGGCCCGCACGCTCTCTCGCCTCAGCGGCGAGATCCAGAGCGCGTCACGGCTGCTGGCCACCGCAACCAGCGAGCAGGAGCGGGAGCATCAGGGACGCCTGCTCACCCTGCAGGGGCAACAGCTACAACAGGTACTGGCGCAACTCGGCCGTGGGCAGGGTTCAACAAGCCTCGATCAGCTCAGTCAGAGCATCATCGGCAATCTGGGTCAGCAGGGCTGGCTGGTGGGAGAGCGACTGACCCTGATGGCGCAGGGCGAGGCGCAGCGGGCCCGTCTGGTGGCGGCGGCCGGGCAGATCGCCGAGCTGGCGAGAAGCCAGATGGAGAACGCCGAAACCGTGATGGTGGCGGGGTTGGGTTCCCTCTACCAACAGCAAGGTGCGCAGGCGACCCGGACGCTGGACCGCCTGCTGGAGCAGGACCTCGACTGGCTGGAGCAGATGACCGAGCTGCGTCATCGTACCCTGATGCAGCAGCAGCGCATCGAGGAGATGTGGCGCAGCGAACGGCAGGAACAGTTGCAAACGCTATTGCAAGAGGGGCAGCGGGAGCTGGCTATCTTGCAACTGCGGGCCGGGGCAGTGACCGATCCGGCCCGCCGGCAGGCGGTGGAGCAGGCGCTGACCGTGCTGGCGCAAAGCGACAAGCTGGTGCAACTGCGCAGCGACTGGCTCGGCAAGGGGGAGGCGCTGCGGGTGCTGGCCAATGCCAACGAAGCCCTGATGAGCAGCCTCAACCAGCAGGTCGGTGAGCTGGTCAGCCTTGCCCGCGATTCGTTGGGGCAGAGCCAGCAGGCGCTAAGCCAGCGTCTCAGGCTGCTGGAGCAGGCGCTGATGGCCATTGGCCTGCTCACGCTGCTACTGCTGATGCTGTTGATGTGGCGCATGGTTTACGGCCGGATCGTCTGGCCGTTGCAACGGGCGGTGGCGGGGATGAGCCGGTTGGCGCGCGGGGATCTGGCCCCTCTTGAGCCGATCGCCAGCACCGGGCGCGATGAGCTGGCGGAGCTAGGCCGGGCCTTGCAGGTGTTTCGTGACAATGCGGTGGAGCTGGGCCGCTATCAGCGCGAGCTGGAGTCGCGGGTCGAGGAGCGCACCGGCCAGCTCAGCCACGCCAACGAGCGGCTCAATGAGGAGGTGGAGAAGCAGCGGCAAGCCCGCGCCGAGGCCGAGCAGGCCAACCGGGCCAAGTCGGTGTTTCTCGCCACCATGAGTCACGAGATCCGCACCCCCATGAACGGCATTCTGGGCGGTCTGACGCTGCTGGAAGATACCCACCTCAGCGACACCCAGCAGCGCTATCTGGCCGCAATCGAGCACAGTGGCGAATCCCTGCTGGAGATCCTCAACGACATTCTCGACTACTCCAAGATAGAGGCGGGCCATGTGGAGGCGCGCCGCGAACCCTTCCCCCTGTTCCAGCTGGTGGATGAGCTGAGCGCGTTGTTTCGGCCAAAGGCAGCGGCCAAGGGGGTCACCCTGGCGCTGGAATATGCGCCCGGGCTGGCGCCTGTGGTTGAGGGAGATCTGGGCAAGCTGCGCCAGGTGCTCGGCAACTTGCTCGGCAATGCGGTCAAGTTTACCGCCCGTGGCCAGATTACCCTGACGGTGGCGCCTCTTGCCTGCCAAGGCCCTTGCGCCGAGCCCTGCATCCGCTTCGTGGTGCGCGATACTGGCCCCGGCATTCCGGCCGATGAGCAGGAGGCGGTGTTCGAGGCGTTTCGCCAGCGCAAGCGTGATATAGGCCATCAGGGCGGCACCGGGCTGGGACTGGCGATCAGCCGCAAGCTGGTGGCCGCCATGGGGGGCGAGCTTATCCTTGCCAGCGAACCGGGCAAGGGGTGTGAATTCAGCTTCAGCCTGCCGTTGCAGCGCTCGAGTGCCCAGCTGCCTGCCGAGGCACAGCCGCTGCACCTTGGTCAGTCCCGCGACATCCTGCTGGTGGAGGATAACGAGATCAACCGGCTGGTGGCGCAAGGCATGCTGACCCGCCTCGGCCATCGCGTCACCCTGGCGGAGGATGGTCGCAGCGCGCTGGCGCGGGTAACCGAGCGCCCCTTCGAGCTGGCGCTGCTCGATATCAATCTGCCCGATATGGACGGCATGACCCTGCGCGAGGATCTGGCCGCCATCAGCGAGGAGATGCATGAGCGGTCGCTGCCCGCCATCGCCATCTCGGCCCAGATGTATCCGGAGGATATCCGCCACTGCCTTGCCGCCGGCTTCGTCGATTTTGTCGGCAAGCCGGTGCGGCTGGCGGTGCTGGCCAATGCCATCGTTCAGCTGTTTCGGCAAGAAGGGGCCTCTATCGAGCCGCGGGTGCAGTTATCAGTAGCCGTGCCCCCAACTAACCAGCCCGGGTGGGCCAATCCGGTGCTGGACGCCGATCTGCCCCTGCTCGGCATGGCGCGGATCCGCCAGCTGGTCGCGCTGTTTGAGTCGCAAGGGCGGGTGTTGGTGGATAAGTTGGCTCAGGGTGAGGGAAGTGAGCAACGTCAGCTGGCGCACAAGCTCAAGGGGAGTGCGCTGGCGCTTGGGTTGACCGAATTTGCCAGCCACTGTGCGGCTCTTGAGGCGGGAGGCGGGGAGCCTGCGACAATCGGGGCGCAATTTGACGCGGCGGTGAGCGGGTTGCAGCAGTGGCTGACGGCCAACAGGGATGCGCCGTTCTGATCCCTGCTGGCTATGTACGGGGTTTAGGGAGGGTGGCCAGCCCCTGCGCCGTTATTCGATCTCGCGAAACAGCACCTGCTTGCACTTGGCACAGACCCATTCCCGGCGAAAATCGGTCAGGTGCACCATGCCCACCTCCAGCAACTCGTGGTGGCCGCAGTGATAACAGAAGATGATGTCGCCATCGACTGATTCAGGGTGGGCCGCCAGATAGTCGGCTTTGGTGGGGAGTTGATCCCACGAGGTGGTGGGGAGATGTTTGCGTTGGCTGGTGTAGTAGACCCAGTAGAACAGAAAAAAGACAGCCAGGATCACGAATGTCAGCAGATGGTCCATCTTGAACTCCTCCGGTTAGGTGCAGCCCCTCGGATGCATGGCTGCAATCAGCTCCATCATCATTAAATTTGTTTCGAATGAATATGTTACAGGATGGATAAAGAGGGCGTTGTGATCCCCTTCGGGTTTTGCCCGCCCGCCGCGGGATGAAAAATGTATCGTTTGGCGGAGCGGCCAGGGTATTGAACGGGGAGGGAATCTTGCTTTTTACAACATAAATTCAACATTTTTTTAGGTGGTTGGACTGTCTCTTTGATCCAGCTCACGTTACAATGCCCGCGCCCACTTCACCTAACGCGCAAACGATTTTCAGGAGAGAAACGGATGTTGAAACGTGACATGACCATCGCCAATTATGATCCGCAATTGTGGCAGGCCATCACAGACGAAACCCGTCGTCAGGAAGAGCATATCGAGCTGATTGCGTCTGAGAACTACACCAGCCCCCGTGTCATGGAAGCCCAGGGCTCCCAGCTGACCAACAAGTACGCTGAAGGTTACCCCTCCAAGCGTTACTACGGTGGTTGCGAGTATGTGGATGTGGTCGAAACCCTGGCTATCGAGCGCGCCAAAGAGCTGTTCGGTGCCACTTACGCCAACGTGCAGCCGCACTCCGGCTCTCAGGCCAACAGCGCCGTTTATATGGCTCTGCTGCAGCCGGGCGACACCGTACTGGGCATGAACCTGGCACACGGCGGTCACCTGACCCACGGCTCTCCGGTCAACTTCTCCGGCAAGCTTTACAACATCGTGCCTTACGGTATCGATGAGTCCGGCAAGATCGACTACGACGACATGGAACGTCAGGCTGTCGAGCACAAGCCGAAGATGATGATCGGTGGCTTCTCCGCCTACTCCGGCATCGTTGACTGGGCCCGCATGCGCGAAATCGCCGACAAGGTCGGTGCCTACCTGTTCGTCGACATGGCTCACGTGGCTGGCCTGATCGCCGCTGGCGTCTACCCGAACCCGGTTCCCCACGCTCACGTGGTCACCTCCACCACTCACAAGACCCTGGCCGGTCCGCGCGGTGGTCTTATTCTCTCCGCTGCTGACGACGAGGAGCTCTACAAGAAGCTCAACTCTGCCGTCTTCCCGGGTGGTCAGGGCGGCCCGCTGATGCACGTCATCGCCGGTAAAGCCGTTGCCTTCAAAGAGGCGCTGGAGCCGGAGTTCAAGACCTATCAGGCTCAGGTCGTGAAAAACGCCAAGGCGATGGCCGCCACCTTTATCGAGCGCGGTTACAAGATCGTCTCCGGCGGTACCGACAACCACCTGATGCTGGTTGACCTGATCGGTCGCGAGCTGACCGGTAAGGATGCTGACGCTGCGCTGGGCAAAGCCAACATCACCGTCAACAAGAACTCCGTGCCCAACGACCCGCGCTCCCCGTTCGTCACCTCCGGTGTGCGGATCGGTACCCCGGCCATCACCCGCCGTGGTTTCAAGGAAGCCGAGTCCATCGAGCTGACCCACTGGATCTGCGACGTACTGGACAACCACGACAACGATGCCGTGCTGGCCACCGTACGCGAGAAGGTGCTGGATATCTGCCGCCGCTTCCCGGTTTATGGCTGATAAGCCAGACCATCCGGTTTGAGACCAATGCCACCTGCGGGTGGCATTGTTTTTTCTGGCTTTTACCGGTTTTGGATGGCCGTGCTACACTGGCCGACCTAGATCCTGGCCCGCCGGGCCGGTCCCTGTTCCATTAACGCCGGAGGTCCGATGCATTGCCCATTCTGTAGTGCGGTTGATACCAAGGTGATCGATTCCCGTCTGGTGGCAGAAGGCCATCAGGTGCGCCGCCGTCGTGAGTGTCTGCTCTGTCACGAGCGTTTTACCACCTTCGAGATGGCCGAGCTGGTGATGCCCCGCGTCATCAAGTCCAACGGTTCCCGCGAGCCGTTCAATGAAGACAAGCTGCGCGCCGGCATCCTGCGGGCGCTGGAGAAGCGGCCGGTGAGCATGGAGGCCATCGAAAAAGCGGTCAACCATATCAAATCCCGCCTGCGTGCCACCGGCGAGCGCGAAGTCGCCTCCGAGCTGGTAGGCAATCTGGTGATGGATGAGCTCAAGAGTCTCGACAAGGTGGCCTATATCCGCTTTGCCTCCGTCTATCGCAGCTTCGAAGATATTCGCGAGTTCGGTGAAGAGATCGCCAAGCTGGAGAAGTAAACCTCCATGCTCACCCATGTTGCCGCGTCCGATTACGCTGCGCTAATCGAACCTACGATACTGCGTAAAGTCGAGATGTGTTGTCAAAGGAGCCCGAATGTTTAGTCAAGATGATTACCAATGGATGAGTCGGGCCCTCGAACTGGCCCGCCGCGGCCGCTACACCACGGCCCCCAACCCCTGCGTCGGCGCCGTGCTGGTCAAAGATGGCGTGGTGGTTGGCGAAGGGTGGCATCAGAAGGCGGGCGAGCCCCATGCCGAGGTCTACGCCCTGCGCGCCGCCGGTGACAACGCCCGTGGCGCCACCGCCTATGTGACCCTCGAACCCTGCTCCCACCACGGTCGTACTCCCCCCTGCGCCGAGGCGCTGATCAACGCTGGCGTGGCCCGGGTAGTGGCGGCCATGGTCGATCCCAATCCTCAGGTGGGCGGACGTGGCCTGCGGATGCTCTCCGAAGCGGGGATCAAGACAGATTTCGGCCTGCTGGCGAGCGAAGCCGAGGCGCTCAACCCGGGCTTTTTCAAGCGGATGCGTACCGCCTTCCCGCGGGTGACCGTCAAGCTGGGGGCCAGCCTCGATGGCCGCACCGCCATGGCGAGCGGCGAGAGCCAGTGGATCACCTCTCCCGATGCGCGCCGCGATGTGCAGCGGCTGCGGGCCCGTCACGATGCGGTGCTCTCCAGCGCCGAAACCGTGCTGGCCGATAACGCCTCCCTGACCGTGCGCTGGGACGAGTTGCCCCCCTCGGTCAAGGCCGTCTACCCCAAAGAGACCCTGCGCCAGCCGCTGCGGGTCATCGTCGATTCGCAAAACCGGCTCACCCCCGACCTGCCGCTGTTCCAGAGCGAGAGTCCGGTGCTGCTGGCCCGCCACAAGGCATCCGGCGAGTGGCCCGAGTGGGTGCAGCAGCTGGAGCTGCCGCTGCTCGATGGCAAGCTCGATCTGGTCAGCCTGTTCATGCTGCTGGCCAAGCAGAACGTCAACTCGGTACTGATTGAGGCGGGCCCGCGGTTGTGCGGCGCTCTGCTGGAAAAAGGGCTGGTGGATGAGCTGGTGCTCTATCAGGCTCCAAAATTGATGGGTGACGAGGGGCGTGGCCTGTTCCATCTGCCCGGCCTGACCCGGCTGTTCCAGGCGCCCAAGCTCGCCATCAAGGATGTGCGCATGGTGGGGCAGGATATTCGCATTACCGCCAAAATAGCCTGATTTATCAATGTTAAAGGGGGCATAGTCTGCCCCCGTCATCAGCAAGGTGATCTGCATGTTTACCGGAATTATCGAAGCGGTGGGAACCCTGGCCGAGCTGCGCCGTCAGGGCGATGACATGGCCCTCACCGTGCACGCGCCGAGCCTGGATTTTAGCGACGTCAAACTGGGCGACTCCATCGCCACCAACGGCGTCTGCCTCACCGTGGTGGCGCTGGGCGACAAGAGTTATACCGCCGACGTGTCGCTGGAAACCCTCTCCCGTACCGGTTTTGCCGCCGCCAGAGTGGGCGATCGGGTCAACCTCGAGAAGGCGCTGATGCCCACCTCCCGCCTCGGCGGCCATCTGGTCTCCGGCCATGTGGATGGGGTAGGGGAGGTGAAAAGCGTCTCCAGCAGCGGCCGCGCCATCGAGTACTGGATCAAGGCGCCGGGGGAACTCTCCCGCTACATCGCCGAGAAAGGCTCCATTGCGGTGGATGGCATCAGCCTCACCGTCAACGCGGTGCAGGGGGACCTTTTCCGCCTGACTATCGTGCCCCACACCGCGCAGGAGACCACCATCGCCAGCTGGAAGCCGGGTCACAAGGTCAACCTCGAGGTGGATCAGATCGCCCGCTATCTGGAGCGGCTGATGATGGGGAAAAGTCAGGAGAGCAGCGCCTCGACCCTGACCATCGAGACGCTGGCCAAGGCCGGTTTTCTCTGACGGTGTGCGCTATATCGGCCCACCAAAACGATTTTCTGTGATCCCGCTCTGATTGAAATGGAGCCGCTAGCCCCAATCTAGAGCAACATACACACGCATTTGCGTTGAGCCTGCGGGCTCAACCCCCAAGCACACTGATGGAGTAGCCCATGGCGCTGAGCACAACCCAGGAAATCATTGCCGACATCAAGGCTGGCAAGATGGTGATCCTGATGGATGACGAAGACAGGGAGAACGAAGGGGACCTCATCATGGCCGCCTCCTGCGTCCGTCCGGAGGATATCAACTTCATGGCCCGCTACGGCCGTGGCCTCATCTGCCTGACCCTGACCCGGGATCGCTGCAAGCAATTGGCGCTGCCGCTGATGGTGGATCGCAACAATGCCCAGTTCTCCACCGCCTTTACCGTCTCCATCGAGGCGGCTGAAGGGGTGACCACAGGTATCTCCGCCGCCGATCGTGCGGTGACCGTGCAGGCGGCTGTGGCGCCCAATGCCAAGGCGGCCGATCTGGTGCAGCCGGGCCACATCTTCCCGCTGATGGCACAGGATGGCGGCGTGCTGACCCGCGCCGGTCACACCGAAGCGGGTTGCGATCTGGCCCGTCTGGCTGGTTTCGAGCCTGCGGCCGTCATCGTCGAGATCCTCAACGAAGATGGCACCATGGCGCGCCGTCCGGATCTGGAGGTGTTCGCCGAGGAGCACGGCATCAAGCTCGGCACCATCGCCGACCTTATCGAGTACCGCAACCAGCACGAGACCACGGTCGAGAAAGTGGCCGAGTGCAAGCTGCCCACCGAGTTTGGCGAGTTCGACCTCATCACCTTCCGCGACACCATCGACAATCAGGTTCACTTCGCCCTGAAAAAGGGTGAGGTACAGGCCGACCAGCCGACGCTGGTGCGGGTTCATCTGCACGATGTGCTGAGCGATCTGCTGCTGACCGACCGCCATGCAGCCCGAAGCTGGCCACTGCCCAAATCCATGGCCCGCATCGCTGACGAGGGCGGCGTGCTGGTGATTTTGGGGGCGGAATCCCATGGCGCCGAGCTGCTGGCTAGGGTCAAGGGTTTTGAAGCCGCCGACAAGGGGTTGGCACCGGAAGGAGCCAAGTGGCAGGGCACCTCGCGCCGGGTGGGTGTCGGTTCCCAGATCCTCAAGGCCCTTGGCGTGAGCAAGATGCGCCTGTTGAGCTCGCCGAAGAAGTACCATGCCCTCGGTGGTTTCGGTCTGGAAGTGGTTGAGTACGTCGGCGAGTAAAGCTCCACCAGAGAAGTACCATCCCCTTCCGGGTGGTGTCGGTCTGGAAGTGGTTGAGTACGTAGGCGAGTAATGTACTACCAGAGAAGTACCATCTCCTTCCGGGCGGTTTCGGTCTGGAAGTCGTGGAATTTACCGGCGAGTTAGCGCGTCGGACTGGTTAAATCGCGATCATGGCCGTCTATTGCGGCCATGGTTTTTGTCGTGGGTCTGTTGTGCTAGAATGTGCGCACTTTTGACTCCGGCCCTTTTGATTGCACAGATACAGGATTTCCAATGAAGGTTATCGAAGGAAATATCGCCGCTCCTGAGGCGCGCGTTGCTATTGTTGTTGCCCGTTTCAACAGCTTCATCAACGACAGTCTGGTGAACGGCGCGGTGGACGTACTGAAGCGTCAAGGTCAAGTGCAGGACAGCAACCTGACACTGGTAAAAGTGCCGGGCGCGGTTGAAATGCCATTGGTCATCAAGAAGCTGGCCAAGAGTGGTCAATACGACGCCATCGTGGCGGTCGGTACTGTCATCCGTGGCGGCACCTACCACTTCGACCTGGTGGCAAACGAGAACAGCAAGGGCATGGCCCAGGTAATGATGGAATATGAAATTCCCGTTGCCTTCGGTGTGCTGACCACTGAAAACATTGAACAAGCCATCGAGCGTGCAGGTACCAAGGCGGGTAACAAGGGTGCAGAGGCTGCACTGGCAGCGCTCGAAATGATCAACGTCCTGAAAGAACTGGACGTGTAACGAGGAGAAGTACATTGAAACCGTCTGAGCGCCGTAAAGCCCGCCATTGCGCCACCCAGGCCATCTACCAGTGGCAGATGACCAAGGCTAACGTGGGTGACATCGAAGAGCAGTTCAAGATCGATCAGGACACCAAGGGTGTAGACCTGAACTATTTCCGCGATCTGCTGTTCGGGGTAGCCCTCCACTGCAGCGAGCTGGACAAGGTGTTTGCACCTTTCCTCTCCCGTCCGCTGGAAGAAGTGGACATGGTGGACAAGGCGATCCTGCGTCTGGCGACCTACGAGCTGACCCGTCGTGATGATGTACCGCCGCGCGTGGTCATCAACGAAGCGATCGAGCTGGCCAAAGCTTTTGCTGCCGATGACAGCCACAAGTTTGTCAACGGTGTACTGGACAAGGTGATCAAGTCGCTGAACAAGCGTTGATCCTGCTGTCCGTCAGCATCTAAGAGAGGAGCCAGCTTATTGCTGGCTTTTTACTGTATGGGTGAATTTGAGCTGATTGATAAGTACTTCAAGGTCCCCCACGCCCGCAAGGACGTGGTGATGGGCCCTGGAGATGACTGTGCCCTGCTGACCCTGCCCCCCGATACCCAGCTGGCGGTGAGCACCGACACTCTGGTGAGCGGCGTACACTTCTTTCCCGACATGGATCCGGTGGATCTCGGCTACAAGGCGCTGGCGGTCAATCTCTCCGATCTCGCCGCCATGGGGGCTGAGCCGCGCTGGGTGTCGCTGGCGCTGACCCTGCCTGCCATCAACGAAGGTTGGGTCGCCGGTTTTGCCGAAGGGTTTCTGGAGCTGGCCGAGTACTACAACGTGGCGCTGGTGGGCGGAGACATGACCCGCGGGCCGCTCTCCATCACCATCTCGGTGAAGGGGTCGGTGCCTGCCGGGCGCGCCCTGATGCGCAGCGGCGCCAAAGCCGGTGACGGCATCTATGTCACCGGTACCCTGGGAGATGCTGCGCTGGCGCTCTCCCACCTGCTGGGCAAACGTAGCCTCAACGAGAACCAGCTGGCAGCCGTGCTGCCACGGCTCGACCACCCCCATCCCCGCATTCTGGCCGGTCAGGCGCTGCGCGGGCTGGCGGGCAGTGCGCTGGATCTCTCCGATGGTCTGGCATCGGATCTCGGCCATATCCTCAAGGCCTCCGGCGTGCGGGCCCAGATCGATCTCGATCTGCTGCCGCGCTCGCCGGTGCTGCAGGATGCGGTGAGCGAGCAGGAGGCGTGGCAACTGGCGCTGGCCGGTGGCGATGACTACGAGCTCTGCTTCACCGTACCGGAGGAGCACCGCGGCGCGCTCGATACGGCGCTGGCCCACAGCGGGGTCAAGTTTAGCCGCATCGGCCGCATCGTGGCGGGCGAGCCGGGCATCGACTACCTGCGTGCCGACCAAGCGGTCGAGCTGCAACTGAAAGGGTGGGATCACTTCGCATGAGTTTGTTCAGGATAAAGCCCGAGCTGACACGACTGGATCTGAAAAATCCGCTTCATTTTTTGGCGGTGGGGTTTGGTTCCGGTCTCAGCCCCAAGGCGCCGGGCACCATGGGCACCCTGGCGGCCATTCCGCTCTACCTGCTGGTGAGCGGGCTGCCGACCTATTGGTTTATCGCCCTGCTGGCGGTGGGGTTTGTGGTCGGTATTCGTATCTGCCAGAGCGCCACCGATGCCATCGGTATGCCGGATCACGGCGGCATCGTCTGGGATGAGGTGATCGGTTTTGGCGTTACCATGATCGCCGCGCCTGCCGGCTGGGAGTGGGTGGTGGCGGGCTTTGCGCTGTTCCGGTTGTTTGACGTGCTCAAGCCCTGGCCCATCTCCTGGTTTGATCGCCGGATCCACGGTGGCCTGGGCATCATGCTGGACGATCTTATCGCCGGCCTGTTCGCCCTGTTTTGTATGCAATTACTGGCATTCTGGCTCGGTTGAGAGCCACCTTCCGGGGGATGATCGTTCTGACATCCCCCGATTTATATCTGCTTAATTTTCATTCATCGGCATATGCTGCCGTTTATCATCCATTTCACATAAATATTCACTACTCATTCGGGGCTCGTGATTGTTTTGGAAATAGTGATAAATGCTGCTTGTTGCGTTGTTGTTGAAATTAAAGTAATGATACCAATAGATGTACGGACGCACCGGCCATTTGTGTGATGAAAATCATCATTTATCTCTGCTGAATTGGTGGTTATCTGCACAAAACATTGCGGAATTGTATAACTCAATCATTTACACCCGTGGTCAAACCGTCTAAGTTACTCGCGGGTTATTCCAAAAAAATGCAAAAAACCCGCCCGGATCGCTGGTTTCGCTGCCTCATGGATTGAGCAAATATTGCCCAAGGTAACAACCGGCATCTGCGGCTGATTTACGGACGAATTATTTGGGACGGATGTCCCCCGCAGAGGTAAACATGTCCTTGCTCGAAGTAAAGAACTTGCGGATCGAGTACCCCTCCCGCTACGGGGTACTGGCCGCGGTGAAGGATCTCTCTTTCTCTATCGAAAAGGGTGAGATTGTCGGGGTGGTCGGTGAATCCGGCGCCGGCAAGTCCACCATCGGCAACGCCGTTATCGATCTCCTGAGCCCGCCGGGTCGCATCGCCCGTGGCGATATCTATCTCAATGGCGAGCTCATCTCCGGCAAGAGCCAGAACGAGATGCGGGCCATCCGTGGTTCCCGTATCGGGTTCATCTTCCAGGACCCCATGACCTCCCTCAACCCGCTGTTCACCGTTGAGCATCAGCTGGTGGAGACCATTCTGGCCAATACCGACCTCTCTCGCGAAGCCGCTTTTGCCAAGGCGCTGGAGCTGATGGGGGCGGTGGGTATTCCGCAGCCGGAGCTGCGCATCAAGCAGTATCCGCACCAGTTCTCCGGTGGCATGCGTCAGCGGGTGGTTATCGCCATCGCGCTCTCCTGCGATCCGGAGCTGATCATCGCCGATGAGCCGACCACGGCGCTCGACGTCTCCATTCAGGATCAGATCCTCCAGCTTATCCGCGCCCTCTGCAAAGAGCGTCAGGTGGGCTGCATGCTGGTGACCCACGACATGGGCGTGGTCTCCAACGTTACCGACAAGGTGGCGGTGATGTATCGCGGCGATCTGGTGGAGTTCGGCCTGACCGAACAGGTGCTGGGCAGCCCCAATCACCCCTATACCCGCAGCCTCATCTCGGCGGTCCCTCGTTCCGATGTGAAGCTGGTGCGTTTCCCGCTGGTCTCCTATATCGAGGATGCCAGTGCGCCGGATACCAATATCGACCTCAAGACCCACTGGCTCGGCCAGAGTCAGGACGAGCGTGCCTATGAAGGGGCGCTGCTGCGGGTGGAGAACGTCGATCTGAAGTTCGTCACCAAGGACTCCATCTTCCCGAGCCGCCGCCAGTATGTACGCGCCTGCAACAACATCAGCTTCGAGATCTTCGAGGGTGAAACCTTCGGTCTGGTGGGGGAGTCGGGCTCCGGTAAATCGACCATTGCCCGTGCCATCACCGGTCTCTATCCGCCTGATACCGGCAAGATTTTCTTCGAGGGGATCGATCTGACCGCCCTCAAGAGCGAGCGCGAGCGTCGCCCGCTGCGTCGCCAGATGCAGATGGTGTTTCAGAACCCCTATTCCTCGATGAACCCACGGATGAAGGTGCGCGACATCATTGCCGAGCCGATCCGCTTCCATCAGCTGGCGAGCAGCGAGAGCCAGATCGAGGGGATCGTCGGCGATCTGCTGGATCACGTGGGTCTCGGTCGTGGTGCCGGGGTCAAGTATCCCCACGAGTTCTCTGGCGGCCAGCGCCAGCGCATCTCCATTGCCCGCGCCCTGGCCACTCGCCCGCGCTTCCTTATCTGCGACGAGCCGACCTCGGCGCTGGATGTGTCGGTGCAGGCCCAGATCCTCAACCTGCTCAAGGATCTGCAGCAGGAGCTCAAGCTCACCATGCTGTTTATCAGCCACGATCTGCCGGTGATCCGCCAGATGTGCGACCGCATCGGGGTGATGCAGCACGGCCATCTGGTGGAAGTGGCCGAGACCGAGAAACTCTTTACCAATGCCGAGCATGAGTACAGCCGCAAGCTGATCTCCCTCATGCCGGAGTTCAAGGGAATGTCCCGCGAGGGGCTGGAAATCGCAAGCTAGGAGAGCGCCGGTGCGCCGGTCTGCTTGTCAAAAAAAGTGTCATAAGAAAGCCAAAAGCATGGAGAACAAGATGAAGAAAGGATTGTCCAAGATTGCCCTGGCGCTGTTTGCCGCCGGTTTCGCCTTCAGTGTCTCAGCCGCTGATATCAAGGTGGGTGTCGCTTCTGACGCCACTTCGCTGGATCCGCAGGAGCAGCTCTCCGGTCAGACCCTGGAGATGTCGCACCTGGTATTCGATCCCCTGATGCGTTACACCCAGGACTTGCAGTTCGAGCCTCGTCTGGCCGAGAAGTTCGAGCGTGTCGATGACAAGACCGTCCGCTTCCACCTGCGCAAAGGGGTCAAGTTCCACTCCGGTAACGACTTCACCGCTGACGACGTGGTGTGGACCGTCAACCGCCTGAAATCCTCCGTCGACTTCAAGGCGATCTTCGATCCCATCAGCGAAGTGAAGAAAGTCGATGACTACACCGTGGATCTCGTCACCGCCAAGCCGTTCCCGCTGGTGCTGCAGACCGTCACCTACATCTTCCCGATGGACTCCAAGTTCTACACCGGCAAGACCGAAGCGGGCAAAGACAAGGCCGAGATCGTCAAGAATGGTGACTCCTTTGCCTCGACCAATGTCTCCGGTACTGGCCCGTTCACCGTCAAGTTCCGCGAGCAGGGTGTGAAGCTGGATTATGCCCGCAACGCCAACTACTGGGATAAAGCCTCCAAGGGTAACGTCGAGAACCTGACCGTGGTGCCGATCAAGGAAGATGCGACCCGTGTTGCAGCCCTGCTGGGTGGCGACGTGGACATGATCTATCCGGTTGCGCCGAACGATCTGGAGCGCGTGAAGAATGGCAAGGACTCCCAGCTGGTCACCCTGTCCGGTACCCGCGCCATCATCATCGAGCTGAACCAGAACACCAACCCGGCACTGAAAGACAAGCGCGTGCGTCAGGCGATCAACTACGCCATCAACCAGGTGGGCATTGTCGAGAAGATCAACAAGGGCTTCGGTACACCTGCTGGCCAGTTGAGCCCGAAAGGCTATGCCGGTCACAACGAGGCGCTGGTGCCCCAGTATGATCTGGGCAAGGCCAAGGAGCTGATGAAAGAGGCCGGTTACGAGAAAGGCTTCAAGATGACCTTCATCTCCCCGGCAGCCCGCTACGTCAACGACGTCAAGATTGCCCAGGCTGTCTCCGCCATGCTGGCCAAGATCAACATCAAGGTGGATCTGAAGACCATGCCGGTGGCCCAGTACTGGCCCGAGTTTGACAAGTGTGCCGCGGACATGCAGCTGATCGGCTGGCACTCCGACACCGAAGATACCGCGAACTTCTTCGAGTTCCTGACCTTCACCAAGGATGCCAAGACCGGTATGGGCCAGTACAACTGCGCCGGTTACGCCAACGCCGAAGCTGACAAGCTGGTGATGGATGCCAATGCCGAGACCGATCCGGCCAAGCGTGCCGAGATGCTGAAAAAGGTCGAAGCCATGCTGATCGAAGATGCTGCCTACGTGCCGTTGCACTGGGAAGATCTGGCCTATGGCGCCAAGAAGAACGTCGACATCAAGCCGGTGGTCAACGTGATGAACTTCCCTTACCTGGGTGACCTGGTGGTCAGCAAGTAAGAGAACGTCGCAAGGAAGGACGGGGGCGGGGTGGTCAGCTGGCCACTCCGCCCACTAACAGAAGCCTGTGCCACGACACAGGCCACGTAGAAGGACAAGCATGTTTACATTCCTGCTGAAACGGTTCTATCAGGCCGTGATAGTGATGTTCGTCATCAGCCTGGTCGCCTTCTCCATCCAGGACAACCTGGGTGACCCGTTGCGCGAGCTGGTGGGACAATCCGTCTCCGAAGCCCAGCGTCACGAGTTGCGCGAGAAGATGGGCCTTAACGATCCCTTCCTCATCAAATACAGCCGCTTTCTGAAAAATGCGGTGCATGGGGATTTGGGCACCTCCTATTTCTTCAAGCGACCTGCTCTCGAGGTGATCCTCGACAAGCTGGTGGCTACCCTTGAGCTGGTGTTTGCTGCCGCGCTCATCATCGTGGTGGTTTCCATTCCACTCGGTGTTTATTCGGCGATCCGCCCGCGCAGCATTCCCACCAAGATCATCATGGCGGGGAGCAGTATCGGTATCTCGATCCCGGTATTTTTGACCGCCATCATGCTGATGTACCTCTTCTCCATCCAGCTGGGCTGGCTGCCTGCCTATGGCCGCGGCGAGACCCGTAACCTGCTGGGCTGGGAGTCGGGCTTCTTCACCTGGGACGGCATCCTGCACCTGATCCTGCCGGCGGTGTCTCTCTCCTCCATCATGTTGCCGCTGTTTATCCGGCTGGTGCGCTCCGAGATGCTGGAGCAGCTCTCCTCCGAATACGTCAAGTTCGCCCGCGCCAAGGGGCTGGACAACAACAAGGTCTACTACAGCCACGCTCTGAAGAACACCATGCTGCCGGTCATTACCGTCGGTGGGGTGCAGATCGGCACCATGGTGGCTTACACCATCCTGACCGAGAGCGTGTTCCAGTGGCCGGGCACCGGATTCCTGTTCCTTGAGGCGATCCACCGGGTCGATACGCCCCTCATCACCGCCTACGTCATCTTCGTGGGACTGATCTTCGTGGTGACCAATACCCTGGTCGACCTGCTCTACGGGTTGATTAACCCTACCGTTAACCTGACTGCCAAGGGGTAAGCGCATGACTAATGCTGTAACTGCAAGCCCAAGCCGTTGGGCACGATTCAAGAACTCTGACATCGTCTACTACTTCCTGCGGGACAAGGTAGCCATGTTCAGCTTTGCGGTGTTTGTGGTATTTGTGCTGGCGGCGCTGCTGGCGCCCTGGCTCGCCCCGCACAACGTCTATGACCAGACCAGTTTTGATCTGATGGATGCCGAGTTGCCCCCCTCCTGGCTCGAAGGCGGCGAGGAGCGTTTCTGGCTCGGTACCGACAACCAGGGGCGGGATATCTGGAGCACCATCCTCTATGGCGCCCGTATCTCCCTCACCATCGGCCTGTTTGCGGTGGCGCTGCAGCTGGTGCTGGGTATCGTCATCGGTCTGATTGCCGGTTATTTCGGTGGTCGAATCGACAACCTGCTGATGCGCTTTGCCGATGTGCAGCTGTCGTTCTCCACCATGATGGTGGCGATCATCATCTCCGCCATCTTTCAGGCAACCTTTGGCTCCGAGTTTTACTCGAAGTTCGCCATCATGATGCTGGTGGTGATCATCGGTATCGCCGAGTGGCCGCAGTACGCCCGTACCGTGCGCGCCTCTGTGCTGGCGGAGAAGAAGAAGGAGTATGTGGAAGCGGCCAAGGTGATGGGGTTCCGCGCCCCGCGCATCATGTTCCGCCACATTCTGCCCAACTGTTTGTCGCCCATTCTGGTCATCTCCACTGTGCAGGTGGCCAACGCCATCATGAGTGAAGCTGCACTCTCCTTCCTCGGTCTGGGGATGCCGGTTGATCAGCCCTCGCTCGGTTCGCTTATCAGCGTCGGCTTCAACTACATCTTCTCCGGCTCCTGGTGGATCACCGCCTTCCCGGGCATCTGTCTGGTGGTGCTGGTGCTGGTCATCAACCTGCTGGGCGACTGGCTACGGGATGTATTTAACCCCAAGATCTACAAAGGTTAACGCGGGCCGACTCTGAGGCGCCGAGTCGCAGCTATCAGGTCATTTGGATGAAAAAAATCCGAAACCGGTTTGGCCGGTTTCGGATTTTTATTGTATTGAGCAGACAGCTTGTTGATTGCACACCCATCAGTAGTGCGGCGGCGGGGTCTCTTCGGCCATGCTGGCAATCTGGCTGGGCTGTACGCTTTGTAGTTTGTCGATCAGCAGCTGGATCTGGTATTTGAGCCGATCGAGTTCACGGCCCTGGGTGGTCACCTCGTCGTTGAGCTGCTCTATGGTGTACTCCGCATAGGCGAGACGGGTTTCCAGGGTTTCGATGCGATCGTTAAGTTGCTGACTCATGGGCCTTCGGGTCCTTACTTGATTGTCCAGATTTCGGCCAGACCACTGGAGCTGGCACTGACAAGGTGGCTATTGTCGCGCAAAGCGACGCCGTAGACCACTGCGCTGGGCGGTTTCACCTTGGGTTGCGGCGAGACGCGCCAGCTCTGCAGCAGGGCACCATCGCTCACTTGCCACAGGGAGAGCTGACGGGAAGGGGCGCCGGTGATGAGCCACTTGCCATCGTTGGCAAAGCGGGCGCTGGTGTAGACCTCGAAGCGGTGATCATATTGCAGCTGACTCACCTCCTTGCCGGTTTTCAGATCCCAGATGCTGGCCCGGCTGCTGTCGGCGGTGAAGGCGTAGCGGCCGCTCGGCTCCAGTCTGGCCATGATCACCCGGCCACCATGGTTGAAGCGCCAGATCACCTGCCCGCTACGGGTATCCCACAGATAGGCGCTGTAGTCGTTGCCGCCGGTCAGGGCGTAGCGACCGTTGGCGGAGAGATCCACCGTATTGACCTGTTCGGTGTGCCCCAGAAACTGCAGGCGACGGCCGCTTCGGGTGTCGAGCCACTCAGCTTTGCCATCTTCCCGCCCGATCAGCACATAACGACCGTCGGCAGAGAGCGCGATGTCCCTCAGCCTGGATTCAGGAAGTGAGTAGTAGCCTTGTGATTGCCCGTCGCTCAGCCGCCAGGTTGCAAAGGTGTCGGGGGTGGCGGTGACGGCATGGCTGTTGCCTTCGGAAAAGCGGGTAATGAATACCAGATCATCCGCCGAGTCGGATTGCTTCCAGCGCCAGCGTTGACGGTTCTGTTCCAGATCCCAGACGATGATGCCCTGGCTGATGCTGGAGACGATGGCCTGCTTGCCATCACTGGAGAGATCTGCTGTCAGCAGACCCGTGCTGGCGAGGGTCATTTGCTGGTTGGGTTGGGAGCTTTGCTCGCAACCGGTGAGCATTAAACAGAGGCTCACCAGATAAATGGCACTTTTTATCATTTTTGCGGTCTCACGCTTTTGTTACCTGCGATCACGGCGTTAGTATAAGGCGCTTATCACGATAAACCTCTCATTTCACGATGGAACCGAGAGCGGTATTTGGAGTTTGGAGAAACTGATGAACAAATTTCTGAAGGTGTCCCTGTTGGCGGCGGCCGTTGCCGTCGGTCTGACTGCTTGCCAAAAAGACGAGAAGCCTGCTGCGGCCAATACCGCCGAAGTGAAGGCAGAAGCCAGCAAGCCGGCAGAGGCGACCAAGGCCGAAGCCAAGAGCTTTGAAGAGCAATCTGGCTACGCAATTGGCCTCTCCATGGGTCGTTACATCGCCAATACCCTGGAGCGTCAGCAGGAACTGGGCATCAAACTGGACAACGCCGTGATCCTGAAAGGGGTGACTGACGGTCTAGGCAAAGAAGCCAAGATGACTGATGAAGAGATCCAGAAGGTACTGCAGGATTACGACGCCAAGATCAACGAGCTGACCAAGGCCAAGGCCGAGAAAGACGCCGTTGAGAATCTGAAGAAGGGCGAAGAGTTCCTGGCTGCCAACGCCAAGAAAGAGGGTGTTAAGAGCACTGAATCCGGCCTGCAATACGTGGTCGAGAAGATGGGCACTGGCGCCAAGCCGAAATCTACCGATATCGTCAAGGTTCACTACACCGGTACCCTGACCGACGGCACCAAGTTCGACAGCTCCGTCGATCGCGGCGAGCCGGCTACCTTCCCGCTCAATCAGGTTATCCCGGGTTGGACTGAAGGTGTGCAGCTGATGCCGGTTGGTTCCAAGTTCAAGTTCTTCCTGCCGTCCAAGCTGGCCTATGGCGAGCACGGTGCAGGCTCCATCCCGGCGAACGCCGTGCTGGTGTTTGACGTTGAGCTGCTGGCTATCGAGAAGCCGACTGCTGACGACGCCAAGAAGTAATCCCTTCTTGTATTTAAAAACGGCTCCTTAAGGAGCCGTTTTTACTTGTGTATTCCCTACAATCGCGGGATAACAGAGCTGTCTTGGCGTTGGGTTTGCGCGCGAAAATAAGGCAAAATAGATCGCAGAATCAAATACAAGGATGAGTCCAGTGGCTGAAAATAAATCGCGTGTCCTGCTGGTGGAAGATACCCGTAGTCTGGCGGTGGTCTATGAACAGTACCTGCGCCAGGAGGGGTACGAGGTGGTGCTGGCCGACTGCGGTCAACAGGCGTTGGCGCAGTTGCTGGCAAGTCCTCCCCCCTTGGTGCTGCTGGATCTGGAGCTGCCGGATATGTCCGGTATGGATATTCTGCAAATGATCACCGAACAGCAGTTGCCTTGCTCTGTGGTGGTGATCACCGCTCACGGCTCGGTGGATGTGGCAGTGGAGGCGATGCGCCTCGGTGCCTTCGATTTTCTGACCAAGCCGTTTGACAGCAAGCGGCTCTGCGCCACCGTTCGCAATGCCTTGAAACACCAGCAGTTGAGCTCGCTGGTTGCCCACTATCGGGAGAACTTCGAGCGCAGCTCCTTCTTCGGTTTTATCGGTGCCTCCATGTCGATGCAGGCGGTTTATCGCATCATCGAGAGCGCGGCGCCCAGCAAGGCGACCGTCTTTATCACTGGCGAGAGCGGCACCGGCAAAGAGGTGTGTGCCGAGGCGATTCACCAGTGCAGTCCCCGCAGCGAGCAGCCCTTTATTGCCCTCAACTGCGCCGCCATTCCCCACGATTTGATGGAGAGCGAGATCTTCGGCCATGTGAAGGGCTCTTTTACTGGCGCCCAGGGGGATCGCAAGGGGGCGGCCAGTCTGGCTGATGGCGGTACCCTGTTTCTCGACGAGATCTGCGAGATGGACCTGGATCTGCAGAGCAAGCTGCTGCGCTTTATCCAGACTGGCACAGTGCAGCGGGTCGGTAGCGGCAAGCTCGAGACGGTGGATGTGCGCTTTATCTGCGCCACCAACCGGGATCCGCTGGTGGAGGTGAAAGCAGGCCGTTTTCGCGAGGATCTTTACTATCGGCTCCACGTCATTCCGCTTACCCTGCCGCCGCTGCGGGAGCGGGGTGAGGATATCCTGCTGCTGGCGCGCACCCTGCTGCAAAGCTACGCCAAGGAGGAGAACAAACGCTTCAAGGATTTCGATGTCGAGGCGGCGCGAGTGCTGCTCGACTACCCCTGGCCTGGCAACGTACGCGAGCTGCAAAACGTGGTGCGCAATATTGTGGTGCTCAACGATAAGGAGTTGGTGAGCCCGGATATTCTGCCGCCACCACTCAATGGAGTTCGTCCCCAGCTGCCGGCTGCGATTGCGGCCGCGGTGGCATCGGCTCCGGCCGCCACCGCGGTGGCTAACGGGCCAATTCGTCCGCTCTGGCTGGTGGAAAAAGAGGTGATCGAACAGGCCATCGCCAGCTGTGACGGCAATATTCCCAAGGCGGCGGCCCTGCTCGAGATCAGCCCCTCCACCATTTACCGTAAAAAGCAGGGGTGGGAAGAGTCCAATCGGGCCTGAACCATCTTGCCAGCAGAAAGGGCGGCTAGTGTGCCGCCCTTGCTATTTTGGGGATCAGAGTTTGGCGAGGCGCTTGAGGCGGGCCAGTCGCTCCCCCTCGTTGGCGCTGAACCAGCGGTCCTGCGACAACAGAAACCAGGCACGGGAGAAGTATTCCGCGGCCAGCGGATCGTCCAGCACCAAGGCATTCTCCCCCAGCTCCTCGAACAGATAACCATCCTCAGGTTCGCCTGCCTCGGCCATATCGGCCTTGAGTTGGTGCAGCTCTGCCTGCGCCTGCTGGTGCTGACCCTGGGCCCGGGTCAGGCGAGCCAGACTCCAGCGAGCGATAAACGCCTTGGCCGGCTGGTTATGTTGCAGATGCCAGGCCAGACACTTCTGCTGCTGGATTTTCGCCTCATCAAAGCGGCCCAATTCGAACAGGGTCCAGCCCTGATTGTTGTAAAGGGGGGCCAGCCAGCCACGCACCTTCTCGTCACTGCTGCGTTCCGCCAGCTCCATCGCCAGTTGATGCCAGCGGCTCTGCTCTTCCAGTGGTGCGGCGATGGCGATCATGTGAGCGGCGTCGATGGCGAGATAGGTTTCTTTCTCCTTGAGCCCCCATTGCCAGGCTTGTTCAAACAGCGGTTTGGCACTGGCTTTGTCGCCCGCCGAGTTAAAGGTGCGGCCTCGTTCCAGCAGGGCCCTGATCCGCGCTCTGGGGGTTGTGTCGGTGAGGCGAGGCTCTATCTCGTCGAGCAGCTGATGGGCTTCGGCAAATTGGCGCTGCAGTGAATGGGTACGGGCAATTTGGGTCAGCAACTCCAGTTCGAGTTGCAGGTCGTCGGCGGTGCGCGCTTCGGGAAGAAGGGTGTGAAAACGCAGGGCGCTGGCGGCGGGATCCTGATAATCCCACAGCGCCATGAAATCGGGCGGATTGTCCATTTGGCCTCCTTGCTGGTTATCCTGTCACCAAGATGCCTGCAGGCCATTGTTTGTACAAGGGGCGCCCGTCACAGAGCGCCCCTTGAGTCATGTTAACGGCTGTGGCCAGTTGCTTAGTAGACCATAGCTAGGCTCATCAGCATCAGACCGAGGGCGGCAAAGGCCCCCTCCTTGATGGCGAGCCGTGGCACCAGCGCCTTGGGCAGGGCCGGAAACAGGCTCAGGGCAAAGCCAAGGCCCGGCATCAACCAGTGGAATGCCGGATCGCGCAGGGTGGGATCGGCGGCTCCATTGATGATGATCAGCAAAATAAACAGGGTGAAGGCCGGCAGGATAAACCAGCGTACCCCACCGGCGGCGACCGCCCGCAGCGGCGAAATGCGATAGAGCAGCATGGTCACAAGGAACAGAACAAAAGGGGCCAGCAGATAGAGCGGAGCGGGGTTCATAACATCTTTCCTGAAAACTGATCGTCAAAAAACCGGTTGTCCGGTGCAAGAGGCGCGGAATTTAATCACTCTTCGCAGGTAATCACCAGCAGCCCGGGCCCGGGCTGTGAAGAGGATCCCGGATAAAGGTTTGCTAGCGCGTCTTAATGCAACCAGAACCAGGCTGCTGCAAATCCCAGCCAGCTCAGCACCAGCAAGATCCAGGGCAGGGGATGCTGATGGCTTACTTCAACCAGCTCCAGCTGAGCGTCTTGCTCTTCGGTTTGGGGCGCGCCCTGTGGCTGCCTGGCTTTGGCCTGCAATTTTTTCTGGCGGCTCGCTTCGCGGGCCCGCGCCTTCATCTGTTTCTTGTATTCGTCGATGCCTTTCTGGATCCCTTGCGCGATAAGCTGGGTCTGTTCCTTGGTCTGCCCCGGCTTCTGGTTGGCACGGGCAATTTTCATCGCCTCCTGCTGGGTCTCGGGGGAAATCTTGTCGTACTTGGCCATCAAATCATCTCCTCGGGCATGGCTGGCTGGGGAGTATGCCATAAAGGCGCGTCCGGGTGGCGCCTCCTTGGTGCGGGAGGGGAGCAAGTGAGTGACTGCTCAACAAAAAACCTGATAAATCAGCAGGAAGCCGGATGTTGGGCCGAAGATCACAATTAGCAGAATTTGTGAGTCATCGATGAAAAACGGTCATCTGTTGTTTGTTATATTGGCGCCCGACCCGCTGGACAGGGTTGATAAATAACAAAACAATCAAGGTGATATGGAAATGAATAATAACTTTATCAAAGGCGGCGTGGCACTGGCCGTGCTTGCTGCACTGACTGGCTGTAATACCTCGAGCAATGACACCGTTGCACCCTGCACCGAAAATGTCTGCAAACTGACCATCCTGCACACCAACGATACCCACGGCCGTTTCTGGCACAACGCTGAAAATGAGTATGGTATGGCTGCCCAGAAGACTCTGGTCGAGCAGCTGCGTGCCGATGCCAAGGCTGCTGGCAGTGACGTACTGGTTCTTTCCGGTGGTGATGTGAATACCGGGGTGCCGGAGTCCGATCTGCAGGATGCTGAGCCTGACTTCATGGCGATGAACAACATTCGCTACGATGCCATGGCAGTGGGCAACCATGAATTCGACAACCCCCTCAGCGTACTGGAGAAGCAGCGCAAGTGGGCCCAGTTCCCCATGCTCTCGGCCAACATCTATGACAAGGCCAGTGGCAAACACTACTTTGACCCCTACAAGGTGTTCAAGCTGGAGAGCGGTCTCAAGGTTGCCGTACTGGGTCTGACCACCGAGGATACCGCCCAGCTGGTTGATCCCAACAACGTGCAGACCCTGGAGTTCCGCGATCCGACCAGCGAGGCGGCCAAACTGGGCCAGCAGATCCGCAGCAACAAGGAGGCCAATCTGGTCTTCGCCATCACTCACATGGGCCATTACGAGAATGGTCAGCACGGCAGCAATGCGCCGGGCGATGTAGAGATGGCTCGTGCACTGCCGGCAGGGACTCTGGATGCCATCATTGGTGGCCACTCCCAGAATCCGGTCTGTATGGAACCGGGTACCACCAACAAGTACGCCAATTTCAAACCGGGTGATAACTGCCAACCGGACCAGCAAAACGGCACTTGGATCATGCAGGCCCACGAGTGGGGCAAGTATGTGGGCCGTGCCCAGTTTGAGTACCAGAATGGCAAATTGACCCTGACCAGCTATGACCTGATCCCGGTCAACCTGATCAAGCGCAACGCCAAGGGCGAGGCGATCGATGCCAACGGCGCCGTAACCAAGGATCCGGCCAAGATGCAGTTCGTACAGGACGAGATCACCAAGGATCCCGAGCTGTATAACACCCTGCTGGGTTATCAGGAGAAAGGTCAGCAAGAGCTGAATGTCGTCATTGGCTCGGCAGATGGCTTGCTGGTTGGTGATCGCAACTCGGTTCGCAACAAGCAGACCAACCTGGGTCGCCTCATCACCACGGCGACCAGCAGCAAGCTGGGTGTCGACTTTGGTATCGTCAACTCTGGCGGCGTCCGTGACAGCATCCCGGCCGGTGATATCACCTACCGCAGCGTGCTGCTGGTACACCCGTTTGGCAACACGGTCAACAAGGCTGTCATGAAGGGAAGCGATCTGGCGACCTATCTGGGCCAGGTGGCAAGCAAGACCCGCAATACCGGTGGTTATGCCCAGTTTGGCGGTATCAACATGGCGGTGGATTGTCAGGCCAAGAGCGTCAATATCACCAGTATCGGTGGCAAGGCGTTTGATCCGGCAGCAACCTACAGCTTCGCGATCCCGAGTTTCAGCGCCTCCGGTGGTGACGGCTATCCGAAGATCGATACCATCAACGCCGGGTTGGTGGATGCTGCCGTGCTGAAGGAGTACATCGAGATCAAGAAGACCATCAACGTGGCCGATTATCAGCCAGGCAATGAGGTGAGCTACCTGAACTCAGCCTCTACCGAAGGGTGTAACTAAGCGCTGTCGATTCGGTATCGTCACAACAGTAGTCACACTCTGCTGTCTTCTTAAAAAAATCCCCAGGCATTACCTGGGGATTTTTTCGAACCGTTACTGAATTTTCCAGTCATTGCATCACATCGTGTCTCGTCAGGCTTGCAGCCAGCTTTCGATGCTGCGCTGGATGCCAGCATCGTCCAGACCGAGCAGGGCATAGATCTCCTGCTGGGTGCCCTGTTCGACGAAGCGATCCGGCAGGCCGAGGTTGAGCACCGGCTTGCACTGCTTGCTGCGCATCAGCAACTCGTTCACCGCCGAACCGGCACCGCCCATGATGGCGTTGTCTTCAATGGTGACGAAGTTATCGTGGCTGGCCGCCAGCGACAGCACCAGCGCCTCATCCATCGGTTTGACGAAGCGCATGTCCACCAGGGTGGCATCCAGTGCCTCTGCGGCCGCTTTGGCGTTGTGCAGCAGAGTACCAAAGGCCAGAATAGCTGTGCCCTTGCCATCTCGCAGGATACGTCCCTTGCCAAGCGCCAGCGCCTGCATCTCTGACGAGATGGGGGCATCGCTCAGGCTGCTGCCGCGCGGATAGCGCACTGCGGCAGGGCCCTGATGGAGATAGCCGGTATAGAGCATCTGGCGGCACTCATTCTCATCAGATGGCGTCATCACCACCATGTTGGGCACGGTGCGCAGGAAGCTGATGTCGAACGCCCCCTGATGGGTCGGGCCATCGGCGCCCACCAGACCGGCCCGGTCGATGGCGAACAGCACCGGCAGATCTTGCAGCGCTACGTCGTGGATCACCTGATCGTAGGCGCGCTGCAGGAAGCTCGAATAGATGGCCACCACCGGCTTCTTGTCGGCGATGGCAAGACCCGCGGCGAACGTGACCGCATGCTGCTCGGCAATGGCCACATCGAAGTAGCGATCCGGATATTGCTGGCTGAATTTCACCAGACCGGAGCCTTCGCGCATGGCAGGGGTGATGCCGACCAGCTTCTCGTCTTTGGCAGCCATGTCGCACAGCCACTGGCCAAAGATGGCGGAGAAGGTGGGTTTGGCGGCGCTCGCTTTCGGCAGGGAACACTCGTCAGGATTGAACTTGGGCACGGCGTGATAACCGATGGGGTCTTTCTCCGCCGGCTCGTAACCCTTGCCCTTCTTGGTCTTGACGTGCAGCAGTTGTGGGCCCTTGAGGTTGCGCATGTTGCGCAGGGTCTCGACCAGTGCCTCGATATCGTGACCGTCGATGGGGCCGATATAGTTGAAGCCGAACTCCTCGAACAGGGTGCCGGGCACCACCATCCCCTTGAGGTGCTCTTCGGCCCGCTTGGCCAGCTCCTTAACCGGTGGCAGACCTGCCAGCACCTTCTTGCCTCCTTCGCGGATGGTGGTGTAGAGCTTGCCGGACATGACCCGGGCCAGATGGTTGTTGAGCGCACCGACATTTTCGGAGATGGACATCTCGTTGTCGTTGAGGATCACCAGCATGTCCTTGTGAACATCGCCAGCGTGGTTGAGCGCTTCAAAGGCCATCCCAGCGGTAATGGCACCATCACCAATCACTGCTACCACCTTGCGACCCAGCCCTTCGCTCTCGGCGGCGACCGCCATGCCAAGGGCGGCACCGATGGAGGTGCTGGAGTGGCCGACGGAGAGCACGTCGTACTCGCTCTCGCCACGCCAGGGGAAGGGGTGCAGGCCATCCTTCTGCCGGATGGTGTGGATCTGATCACGGCGCCCGGTCAGGATCTTGTGGGGATAGGCCTGATGGCCCACATCCCAGATCAGCCGATCGAACGGGGTGTTGTAGACGTAGTGCAGGGCCACGGTCAGTTCGACCGTACCGAGACCGGAGGCAAAGTGTCCGCTGGAGCGGCTGACAGAGCGCAGCAGATATTCGCGCAGCTCGTTGCACAGCACCGGCAGCCGATCTTTGGGTAAGGAACGCAGCTCGACCGGAGTGTCCGCGAGGGCCAGGTTGGGGAAATTGCTAATATCAACGCTCATATTGTTACTGTTATCCAGCGTTTAGTGGGTTCGCTCGATGATGTAATCGGCAAACGCTTCCAGAATGTCGGTATTGTAGGGCAAGGATTGCAGGGCTGTTAAGGCTTTCCCATGCAGTTCGCGAGCCAGCTCACGGGCATTTTCGAGTCCGAGCAGGGCTGGATAGGTACTTTTCTCCAGCGCCAGGTCAGAACCTTGCGGCTTGCCCAAGGTGGCGGTATCACCTGTGATGTCAAGGATGTCATCCTGCACCTGAAAGGCGAGGCCAATCGCGGCGGCATAGGTTTGCAGGGCAGCCAGCGTGGCGTCATCGACATCGGCTTTGCACAGGGCGCCGAGCGCCACGGCGCATTCAATAAGCGCACCGGTCTTGTGGCGGTGTACCTGCTCCAGTTCGGCAAGCGTGATCTGGCGCCCTTCGGCCTGCAGATCCAGCGCCTGACCACCACACATACCCAGATAGCCGGAGGCGCGGGCGAGGGTACTCAGCATTCGCACCCGGTTGGCCATCAAGGTATCGGGCATGGGGTGATCGGCCAGAATGGAGAAAGCCAGGGTCTGCAGCGCATCACCGGCCAGAATGGCGGTGCCTTCGTCAAACGCCTTGTGAACGGTTGGCTGACCACGACGCAGGTCGTCGTTATCCATGGCGGGCAGGTCATCGTGCAGCAGGGAGTAGGCGTGGATGCACTCCACGGCAGCCGCGGGGCCATCCAGCAGTTCGCTCTTGACGCCCAGCATCTCGCCGACCGCGTAGACCAGAAACGGGCGAACCCGCTTGCCGCCCAGCAGCAGGCCATAACTCATGGCATCGCGCAGGCGCGGTGCCATGGCGGGCAAGGATTCAAGTTGTGCTGACAGACAGTCGTCAATACGCTGACGATGCAGACGGGAAAAATGGTCCAGCGCCACTCACTCCTCTCCTTGTTCTGGCTGGAAGGGGGCGAGCTGGTCACTGCCATCGGCTTGACTGAGCAGGATCTGAATCTTCTGTTCGGCCAGTTCCAGCTTCTGCTGACCGGCCCGAACCAGATGAACGCCCTGCTCGAACTGCTTGAGTGCCTCTTCCAGGGGTAGGGAACCTTGTTCCAGCTGATGAACGATGGTTTCCAGCTCTTCCAGAGTGGCATCAAAACTCAGACGGTCGATTTTTTTACTGGCCATGTCCATCCTCGGGGATTGAAAAAAACGGCTTATATTAACATCGACCGCCCACAGGGGGGAGGCAGAAAAGCATCGCCCCCTCAAACTCTCGCTAAACTGGCCGATAATGAGCCATCATTCTCAGTGGATGCATGCTTGCCGCTAGGGTCGCAATAGCAGAAAATTCAACAAACTATAATTAGGCATAAGAACCGGTGACAGGAGTAGGGACGTGGATCTAGGGAGCTTGTTAGGTATCGTTTTAGGATTCGGTGTCGTGATTTACGGCATGATCCTCGGTGGCTCGTTGAGCATGTTTATCGATATGCCATCGGTCTATATCACTATTCTTGGCTCAATCTTCATCGCCATGATGAAGTTCAATATCGGGCAGTTTTTTTTGGCTTTCAAGGTGGCGGGCAAAGCCTTTATGTACAAGGGCGACAAGCTCGACGACCTGATCGCCAAAGCCGTTGAACTGGCTGATGCGGCTCGCAAAGGGGGGTTTCTGGCGCTGGAGGCAGCAGAGATCCCAAATGCATTTATGAAAAAAGGGATCGATATGCTGGTGGATGGTCACGATGCCGAAGTGGTGCGCGCCGTGATGGAAAAGGATATCGACCTGACAGCCGAGCGCCATGTCATTGCCATCAAGGTCTTTCGTACCCTTGGGGATCTGGGCCCAGCCATGGGGATGATAGGTACGTTGGTGGGCCTGGTGGCCATGTTGTCAAATATGAGTGACCCCAAGTCGATCGGTCCGGCAATGGCGGTGGCCTTGCTGACCACCCTGTACGGAGCGATTGAGGCCAACATGATCGCTATTCCTATTGCTGACAAGCTGGAGCTGCGCAGCGGGGAGGAGAAGCTCAGTCGTACCCTGATCCTTGATGCCATTATGGGTATTCAGGATGGCCAGAACCCGCGGGTGATCCAGTCCATGCTGCAGAACTATCTGAGCCAGTCCAAACGCAATACCGGCGCGGAGTAGGCACCATGTCTGATTGTAAATGCCCCCCCCCCGGTCTTCCTGCCTATATGGGCACCTTTGCCGACCTGATGTCGCTGCTGATGTGCTTCTTCGTGCTGCTGCTCTCCTTTGCCGAGATGGACGTACTCAAGTTCAAGCAGATCGCGGGCTCTATGAAGAATGCTTTCGGAGTGCAGAACATCCTTGAGGTGAAAGATATTCCCAAGGGAACCTCGGTGATTGCCCAAGAGTTCAGGCCCGGTCGTCCTGAGCCCACGCCGATTGATACCGTGATGCAGCAGACCATCGATATGACCCAGACCGAGCTGGAGTTTCTGCCCGGTGAGGCGGATCAGGCAGGTGGTCAGGATAAGAGTGATGGCAAGCAGACGGGGGGCGATACCGCGCAGGATGCGAAGAAGGCGCAAGAACAGTCCAATACCCTGGCCAAAGCCCTCGCCGAGCAGATGAAAGATCAGATCCAGGATGGCGCTATCGAGATTGAGGCGCTGGGCCAGCAGATCATCATCCGGATCAGGGAAAAAGCGTCGTTCCCGGCCGGTTCGGCATTTCTGCAACCCCAGTTCTGGCCGGTCATTCGCAAGGTCGCGACCCTGCTCAAGGATGTGCCGGGTGAAATCACCATCTCCGGTCACACCGACAACGTGGCGACCGAAGATGAGCTGTTCCAGTCCAACTGGGAGTTGTCGTCGCAACGGGCGGTGGCGGTGGCGCACCAGATGCTGAAGGTTCCCGGTTTTGATAAGGGGCGACTGGTGGTGCAGGGGATGGCGGACTCCCAACCATTGGTGCCCAATACCACTCCGGAAAATCGTCGGATGAACCGGCGGGTGGAGATCGCCATCATGCAGGGCAAACCGACTGTTTCGGCCCCCATTTCCGTACCGGAAGGGAAGTAAGCGAAGGGAATGTCGATGACGCAAGTGGGATCTGCATCAGGGGGCTGACGTGGATTTTGTGTTGGCTTCATATTAAGATGCCTCATCCGAACCGATTGCTGCGGCCTCCTTGCAGATGGCCGCAGTTTCTATTTTCAAGCAACCCAGGTTTCGACTATGAATCATACTCCGATGACTGTTCGCGGTGCTGAGAAGCTGCGCGAAGAGCTCGATTATCTCAAGACCGAGCTTCGTCCCCAGATTATCGAAGCGATTGCCGATGCCCGTGAGCACGGTGATCTGAAGGAAAACGCCGAATACCATGCCGCTCGCGAGCAGCAGGGGTTCTGTGAAGGCCGCATTCAGGAGATTGAAGCCAAGCTCTCCAATGCGCAGGTGATCGATGTCACCAAGATGACCAACAACGGCCGCGTTATTTTTGGCGCGACTGTGACTCTGCTCAAGAGCGAGACAGAGGAAGAGGTGGTCTACCGCATCGTGGGTGACGATGAGGCTGATATCAAACAGAACCTCATCTCTGTCAACTCCCCCATTGCCCGCGCCCTGATTGGCAAGGAAGTGGACGATGTCGCTATCGTCAAGACCCCTGCTGGCGATGTGGAATACGAAGTACTGGAAGTCGCTTATATCTAAGCGAATGCTACAGACGATGAAACAGGGGGGCTTGTGCTCCCCTGTTTGTCTTTATCTATATGATTATTGATAAAAATCAGGACAGATACGCCTCGGTAAAGGCGTCCTGATGACGCTGAAACAACCAGTGGCGCAGCCGTTCGATGTTGCTCTCGCTCATCTGAAAGCTCAGTGCCCAGGTGGCATGGTCGGCATTGGCTTTAATGCGCCGAACCAGTCGTCCCTGTAGTGGAAGAGGGGGCTCTTGCTCGATGCAGAGCTCGCCGTTGATGGGGGTATCGGCCACCATGTCGATTGGCAAATTTTCCACGATGAGGCCGTTGAGGGAGAGGCTGAGTACCTGAAACAGGCCCCGCTCGCTGCATAGCTTGGCTTTTTGGGTGAGACGCCAGGCGCGCGGTTGCGCAAATCCTAGCTCTCTGATGACCGGTGCAGATAACCGGGGCTCGACGAAGCCATCTTCCCCTTGGGTAAAGCTCAGGGGAAAACGCAGCTGATGGCCTGCGAAGCGGGCTTCGAGTACGAGGTGTTCGGCTTTTTGCAGCAAGCCAAGCATGGGGGCATCGAGGTGACCACTCAGAACATGGGTGTCCTGATTGCTCCCCAAGTCCCGCAGCATGGCCAGCTCATCGTCGGTCAGAATAGGATGGTGAGCCATAATGCGTGTCCGGAAGTATTCATCGCAGGTTAAGGGCTTTGCGACTACTTTGGCAAGCGACTCGGGAAGAAGTGGAATAAGGAAAGAGCGATGCTCTTTCCTTTTACTTGCGGGGCAGCTGGATTTTGGGTTCGTTGGCTTGACGATAAATGGTCAGCACATGACCCATGCTTTGCACCTTGATTGAACCGGTTTCACGGACGATAGCATCCATAACCAGTTGTTTCATTTCGCGATCTTCAGAGGCAACCTTAACCTTGATCAGCTCGTGATGGTTCAGTGCCAGATCGATCTCGGCCAGTACACCTTCGGTCAGACCATGCTGACCCAGCAGGACGACAGGCTTGAGGCTATGGGCAAGGCCCTTGAGGTACTGTTTCTGTTTATTGTTGAGAATCATCGCAATTTCTTCATAAGTCAGGGTTGAAAGGGGCGTATTCTACCCCCACTTAGCCCTTAATACTAATAACCCTTGTGGTTTTTTAAAGTCGATTATCATGACCCAGAAAAAACGTTCCCCCAGTTCAACTCGCTGGTTAAAAGAACATTTCGACGATCAATACGTCAAAAAAGCCCAGAAAATGGGCCTGCGTTCTCGTGCTGTTTTCAAGATTGACGAGATCCAGGGCAAGGATCGCTTGCTGAAACATGGCATGACCGTAGTGGATTTGGGTGCAGCCCCCGGTGGTTGGTCCCAGTTCGCGGTTGAACAGGTTGGTGATTCGGGTCGCGTCATCGCATGTGACATTTTGCCGATGGATCCCATTGCTGGTGTCGATTTCCTGCAAGGGGACTTTCGGGAGGAAACTGTACTCGGCGCCTTGCTGGAACGAGTGGGCCCCGACAAGGTCGATGTCGTGATGTCTGATATGGCGCCCAACATGAGCGGTACCCAGCAGGTGGATCAGGCTCGCGCCATGTATCTGGTCGAGCTGGCGCTGGACATGTGCAATCAGGTATTGCGTAGTGACGGCAGTTTCGTAGTGAAGGTGTTTCAGGGAGAGGGCTTTGATGCCTATCTCAATGAAATTCGTAAACTTTTCTCCGCCGTCAAAATTCGTAAACCAGACTCATCCCGCGCCAGATCACGGGAAGTCTACATTGTGGCTACCGGTTTTAAACTGTAGTACCCTAACCTTCATCGTTAACTGTCAGTCTGCGAGGTTACTGATTTGAGTGACATGGCGAAAAACTTAATCCTGTGGCTGGTCATCGCCGTCGTTTTGATGTCGGTGTTCAATAGCTTCAGCCCCAGCGATACCACCAGTCGCCAGCTGGACTATTCCAGCTTCGTTAAAGAGGTGACCCAAGAGCAGATCCGTGAAGTGCGGATGGACGGTAAGGTCATTAATGGCGTCAAGCGTACTGGTGAACGATTCACCACCATAATCCCTGCGCCGGATCCCCAGCTGCTCAACGACATGCTCAATCATAATGTCAAAGTGATGGGCGAGAAGCCGGAAGAGCCGTCTCTGTTGACCTCTATCTTCATCTCCTGGTTCCCGATGCTGCTGCTGATCGGTGTCTGGGTCTTCTTCATGCGTCAGATGCAGGGCGGCGGTGGCAAAGGTGCCATGTCGTTCGGCAAGAGCAAGGCTCGCCTGATGAGCGAAGATCAGATCAAGACTACCTTTGCTGACGTTGCAGGTTGTGATGAAGCCAAGGAAGAGGTGAAGGAGCTGGTCGACTATCTGCGCGACCCGAGCAAATTCCAGAAACTGGGTGGCAAGATCCCGACCGGTGTGCTGCTGGTTGGTCCTCCCGGTACCGGTAAGACCTTGCTGGCCAAGGCTATTGCGGGCGAGGCCAAGGTGCCGTTCTTCACCATCTCAGGTTCCGATTTCGTGGAGATGTTCGTCGGTGTTGGTGCCTCCCGGGTGCGTGACATGTTCGAACAGGCCAAGAAATCTTCTCCCTGCATCATCTTCATCGACGAAATTGATGCGGTCGGTCGCCAGCGTGGCGCCGGTCTGGGTGGTGGTCACGATGAACGTGAGCAGACCCTTAACCAGATGCTGGTCGAGATGGATGGTTTTGAAGGCAATGAAGGCATCATCGTCATCGCAGCCACCAACCGTCCTGACGTACTGGATCCGGCACTGCTGCGTCCGGGCCGTTTCGACCGTCAGGTTGTGGTCGGTCTGCCGGATGTCCGTGGTCGCGAGCAGATCCTGAAAGTGCACATGCGCAAAGTTCCGTTGGCAGATGATGTCAATCCGGCGCTGATTGCCCGTGGTACCCCCGGTTTCTCCGGTGCGGATTTGGCCAACCTGGTCAACGAAGCAGCCCTCTTCTCTGCCCGCGAGAGCCGCCGAGTGGTCTCCATGGCTGAGTTCGAGAAGGCCAAGGACAAGATCATGATGGGTGCGGAACGCCGCTCCATGGTGATGAAAGAGTCCGAAAAAGAGATGACTGCGTATCATGAAGCTGGTCACGCCATCATTGGTCGTCTCGTTCCTGACCATGACCCGGTTTACAAGGTCTCCATCATTCCGCGCGGTCGTGCGCTGGGTGTGACCATGTATCTGCCGGAGCAGGATCGCTGGAGCCACTCCAAGCAGCATCTGGAGTCAATGATCTCCAGCCTGTATGGCGGTCGCCTGGCAGAAGAGCTGATCTACGGTGCCGAGAAGGTATCGACTGGTGCATCCAACGATATCGAGCGTGCCACCGACATCGCCCGCAAGATGGTGACCCAGTGGGGTATGTCCGAGCGTCTCGGCCCGATGCTCTACGCGGAAGAAGATGGCGAGGTGTTCCTCGGTCGCAGCATGGCCAAGGCCAAGCATATGTCCGACGATACCGCTCGCGTGATCGATGCCGAGGTCAAGCAGGTCATCGACCGCAACTACGCCCGTTCCAAGCAGATCCTGCTGGATAACATGGACGTGTTGCACAGCATGAAAGATGCGCTGATGAAGTACGAGACCATTGACGCCAAACAGATCGATGATCTGATGGCGCGTCGCGAGGTACGTGCTCCGAGCAACTGGCATGACGAGCACGGTGATACCCCGCAAGGCGGTTCCACTGTGGCTGCCGAGGCCAAGTCTGCCGATGAGGCTGCACCGGTGGCGGATGTCACTATCGACAAAGCCAACGACGCTCCGGCCAAATAATCGTGACTATCCAAACCCCGGGCTTGCCCGGGGTTTTTCTTTATCAGATGGATGTGAAAATGCAGTTAACCAGCAAGGGGCTCAGCCTCTCCCTCGATCGTCCCCATGTGATGGGGATCCTCAATGTGACGCCCGACTCCTTCTCCGATGGCGGTAATTTCAACCAGTTTGAACGGGCAATGGCCCATGCGCGCCAGATGGTCTCTGACGGTGCGACCCTCATCGACATCGGTGGCGAGTCAACCCGCCCTGGTGCGCCCGATGTGAACGAGCAGGAGGAGCTGGACAGGGTCATTCCTGTTGTGGAGCAGATGGTCCGTGAGCTGGATGTGATGATCTCCCTCGATACCTCCAAAGCGGCTGTGATGCGGGAGGGTTGCAAGGCGGGTGCCCATCTGATCAACGATGTGCGGGCACTGCAAGCACCTGGAGCACTGCAGGCCGCGGCCGAAGCGCGGGTTCCGGTCTGTCTGATGCATATGCAGGGGCAGCCGAGAACCATGCAGGTCGAGCCCCACTATGACGATCTGGTCGGGGAGGTTCGCGCCTTTTTTGATGAGCGCATTGCGGCTTGTCTGGCGGTCGGGATCCGGCGTGAAGAGCTGTTGCTGGATCCGGGCTACGGTTTTGGCAAGACGCTGGCACACAACTATCAGCTGCTGGCCGCCCAGCGAGCGTTGCTTGACTACGGTCTTCCGCTCTTGGTGGGAATGTCGCGAAAGTCTATGATAGGCAACCTGCTGAACTGCCCTGTGGGTGAACGTCTTGCTGGCAGTCTGGCTTGTGCCCTTATCGGCATGCAGCACGGAGCCAGGATCATCAGGGTTCACGATGTGCGGGAGACCATGGATGCGTTGCGGGTTGGCTGGCAGGCCATGACGGGACAAGATTTCATTTCCAGATAAAAAAGAGAACAGACAATGGCAAGAAAGTATTTCGGTACCGATGGTGTGCGCGGCAAGGTTGGCGAATACCCGATCACCCCTGATTTTGTAATGAAATTGGGTTGGGCTGCCGGCAAAGTGCTCTCCAAGAAGGGCACCAAAAAGGTGCTGATTGGCAAAGATACCCGCATCTCCGGTTACATGCTGGAATCCGCGCTGGAAGCGGGGCTCTCCGCGGCAGGCCTTAAAGCCATTCTGATGGGGCCCATGCCCACGCCGGCGGTTGCCTACCTGACTCGCACTTTCCGTGCCGAAGCTGGCATTGTCATCAGCGCTTCCCACAACCCCTTCTACGACAACGGTATCAAGTTTTTCTCCGCCGATGGCACCAAGCTGCCCGATGATGTCGAGTTGGCTATCGAAGCCGAGCTGGATCACGAGCTCAAGTGTGTCGAGTCTGCCGAACTAGGCAAAGCGGTGCGCATTGATGATGCCGCCGGTCGTTATATCGAATTCTGCAAGAGCACCTTCCCTTCCCACATGAATCTGGATGGGGTGAAAATGGTGGTCGACTGTGGCCACGGCGCTACTTACCACATTGCGCCGTCGGTTTTCCGCGAGCTGGGTGCCGAAGTGATCACCATGGGCTGCGCCCCGGATGGTCTCAACATCAACGATGGTGTCGGTTCGACTGCACCTGACGCTCTGGTTGCCAAGGTACTGGAGTGCAAGGCCGATCTGGGGGTTGCCTTTGATGGTGACGGCGACCGTCTGATCATGGTTGACCATACCGGCTATCTCATCGACGGTGATGAAGTGCTCTATATCATCGCGCGCGATGCCCTGCGCAATGGTCGACTCAAAGGCGGTGTCGTCGGCACCCTGATGGCCAACATGGGTCTGGAGCTGGCGCTGCAAACCCTGGGTATTCCGTTTGCCCGTGCCAAGGTGGGTGACCGCTATGTGCTGGAGATGATGGAAGAGAAGGGCTGGCGCATCGGTGGCGAGAACTCCGGCCACATTATCTGTCTTGATCAAACCACTACGGGTGATGGCATCGTGGCCGCCTTGCAGGTACTTACCGCCATGCGCAGTGCCGAGATGCCGCTTGCCAAGCTGCGCTCCGGCATGAGCAAGTTCCCGCAGGTGCTGGTGAATGTTCGCTTTGCCGAAGGCAAGGATCCGCTGGCCGCTGATGCTGTCATGGCTGAGGTTGCCAAGGTGGAACAGGAGCTTGCTGGTCGTGGTCGCGTACTGTTGCGTAAATCAGGTACCGAACCGCTGATCCGGGTCATGGTCGAAGGGGAGCATGAACAGCAGGTACGTGACATGGCTCAGCGCATCGCCAAGCAGGTTGAATCGGCGTTTTAATGAACAACCAGGGCGGCTTTTTAGCCGCCCTGGTTGTATCTTGTTCAAACGATTCAAAAATTTAAAAATAGCACTTGTCAGCTGAGCATCCTCTGGATATTATCAGCCCCGCTTTCGCAAGGGAGTTGCCGATGGGACATCGCAAGCCGTTTGTAGCAGCCAACTGGAAGTTGCACGGTAGTAGGTCGCAGTTAGAGCAGTTTACGAGTCAGTGCCTAAACGGCGTTGACGGAAAAGTAGATGTGGTTCTCTGTCCTTCCCATGTGCATCTCGACTTTAGCGCTTCACTGCTCAATGAGCAGAAAGTAATAAAGTTGGGGGCTCAGAATGTGAGTCAGCACGCTACTGGCGCTTACACTGGAGAAATCTCGTGTCAGATGCTGGTTGAGGCTGGGTGTCGTTACGTATTGGTAGGGCACTCCGAGCGCAGGCGTCTATTTGGTGAGACTAGTTTTATCGTCGCAGAGAAGTTTGCGGCAGCCAGAGCGGCAGGCTTGATTCCCATCCTCTGTTTAGGTGAATCAGGTGCGGCTAGGCAGGCGAGAAGAGCCTTCGAGGTAATCGCTGAAGAGCTGGATATCGTCATAGAGAAAAATGGCGCGATGGCTTTCGATAATGCTATCATCGCCTACGAGCCGATTTGGGCTGTAGGTACAGGTAAATGCGCCACACCCGAGCAGGCACAAGAGGTTCATTCCTTTATACGCGGTCGCTTGGCGGAGGATACTCCGGTAATAGGTGAGAAAGTTAGAATCATCTATGGTGGGAGCGTAACGCCGAGCAACGCGAGAGATTTGTTTGCACAGCCCGACATCGATGGCGGACTGATTGGCGGAGCAAGCCTCGATAGCGATGCGTTTTTAGGAATTGTTGAAGCGGCAAAGGGTGCAAGTTAAATGTACGAGATTCTTTTAGTCGTTTATCTGCTGGTTTCACTGGCTCTGATTGGTCTGGTGATGATTCAGCAAGGTAAAGGGGCTGATATGGGCGCCTCCTTCGGCGCAGGGGCATCGAACACAGTATTCGGCTCCGGTGGTTCAGGCAGTTTCCTGACCCGAACAACAGCAATTTTGGCTACTCTCTTTTTCGTTATCAGCCTGGTGCTCGGATCTATGTCCAGCAACAAGGTAAAGCAGGGTAGTGAATGGGAAAATCTGCAACAAACCCAACAGGTTGAGCAGACCAAAGCGCCAGTGAAGAAAGATACTGACGTTCCCGAGTAAGAGTTTTGCCGTGGTGGTGGAATTGGTAGACACGCTATCTTGAGGGGGTAGTGCTCTAGGGTGTGCGGGTTCGAGTCCCGCCCACGGCACCAATTAAGCAGTGAGCTCGGGAAACCGAGTGTATTATAGCCAATCAGTCTTGTATCGAGAGAGTGAAGTGGCTATAATCTCGCACGATTTCGGACGCGGGGTGGAGCAGCATGGTAGCTCGTCGGGCTCATAACCCGAAGGTCGTCGGTTCAAATCCGGCCCCCGCAACCAAATTTCACGCATTTCCTACGCTCAGGAAGGCGGTCGCTGCGAGGCGACAATCAGGGTAAAGCGCCAAGCCCCGATTTGACATCGGGGCTTTTTGTTATGTGCAATTTACTCTGAATCGATATCTATCTGGGCTTTATGCCCTTTTTTTGTTTTTCGGAGGGTGACTTTGGCTACGTTGGAACAACGTTTGACCGATCTGCTCGAGGCTCCGGTCGTTGCCTTGGGTTTTGAACTTTGGGGTATTGAGTTTATCCGTGCGGGTAAACACTCCACCTTGCGTGTCTATATCGACGGCGAGCAGGGTGTGACTGTCGAGAACTGTGCTGAGGTCAGCCATCAGGTTGGCGCCATCATGGACGTCGAAGATCCCATCACCGAGGAGTACTACCTCGAGGTGTCCTCCCCAGGCCTGGATCGTCCCCTGTTCAAGGTTGCCCATTTCGAAAAATACGTTGGCCAAGAGGCGGCGGTAACGCTTCGGATGGCAACAAACAACCGCCGCAAGTTCAAAGGCGTAATCAAAGCTGTGCAAGGCGACATGATCACCCTGACAGTAGATGGTAAGGACGACGTGTTGGCTTTCACCAATATCCAAAAAGCGAACATAGTGCCGAACTTTGGTTAACGAGGCTATCGGATATGAATAAAGAGATTTTGCTGGTCGTTGACGCAGTATCCAACGAGAAAGCGGTACCCCGCGAGAAGATCTTCCAGGCTCTGGAAACCGCGCTGGCGACTGCGACCAAGAAGAAATATGAAGGCGAGATTGAAGTTCGGGTCGAAATCGATCGCAAGACCGGTGACTACGACACTTATCGCCGCTGGGTAGTCATTGCGGATCAAGCCGCGATGGAGAACCCCTATGCTGAAATCACCCTGGAAGCGGCACAAATTGATCAGCCGGAAATCCAGATCGGTGAGTATGTTGAAGACCAGATCGACTCTGTGACCTTCGACCGTATCACTACCCAGACCGCCAAGCAGGTTATCGTGCAGAAAGTGCGCGAAGCCGAGCGTTCACAAGTAGTTGATCAGTTTAAAGATAAAGAAGGCACCATCATCAGTGGTGTGGTCAAGAAGAGCAACCGCGACAACGTCATCCTGGATCTGGGCAGCAATGCTGAAGCCGTGATCTTCCGTGATGACATGCTGCCGCGTGAAACCTTCCGCCCGGGCGACCGTGTCCGTGGCCTGCTCTACGCAGTACGCCCGGAAGCCCGTGGTTCCCAGCTGTTTGTCAGCCGTTCCAGCCCGGACTTCCTGAAAGAGCTGTTCCGTATCGAAGTACCGGAGATCGGTGAAGAGATGATCGAAATCATGGGCGCTGCCCGTGATCCGGGTTCCCGCGCCAAGATCGCGGTGAAGACCAACGATCGTCGTATCGACCCGATCGGTGCCTGTATCGGTATGCGTGGTGCCCGTGTGCAAGCAGTCTCCGCCGAGCTGAGCGGTGAGCGTGCCGACATCGTGCTGTACGATGACAACCCGGCCCAGTACGTGATCAATGCCATGGCACCTGCCGATGTGGCCTCCATCATCGTTGATGAAGACAACCACACCATGGATATCGCCGTGGAAGCTGCCAACCTGGCTCAGGCCATCGGTCGCAATGGTCAGAACGTGCGTCTGGCCTCCCAGCTGACCGGGTGGGAGCTGAACGTGATGACTGTTGAGGACATGCGTGCCAAGCACCAGGCCGAAAACGACCGCATCATGAACCTGTTCACCAGCACTCTGGATATCGACGACGATTTCGCCGGTCTGCTGATGGAAGAGGGCTTCTCTACTCTGGAAGAGATCGCCTTTGTACCGGTCAACGAGCTGCTGGCTATCGACGGTCTGGATGAAGACATGGTCGAAGAGCTGCGCAAGCGCGCCAAAGATGCCCTCACTACCAAGGCACTGGCCAAAGAAGAGTCTTTCGATGGTGTTGAGCCGTCCGAAGAGCTGCTCAATCTGAACGGTCTGAGCCGCGAACTGGCTTACGCTCTGGCGGGCCGTGGCGTGGGCACCCTGGAAGATTTGGCTGAGCAAGGTATCGATGACCTTGCTGATATTGAAGGGCTGACTGCCGAGAAGGCAGGTGAGCTCATTATGGCTGCTCGCAATATCTGTTGGTTCGGAGAAGAGCAGTCCGAGTAAGATCAAACGGAGGAAAATGAATGGCAGAAGTATCAGTCAAACAACTTGCCACTGACATCGACACACCGGTTGATCGTCTTCTCCAGCAGTTTGTCGATGCCGGTATCAGCAAGAGCAAGGCCGACGACATGGTCAGCGAGTCTGAGAAACAGGCTCTGCTGGCACACCTGAAGAAACAGCATGGAGGTGACGAGGTCGCCGCTCCTGCCCGCATGACCTTGCAGCGCAAGACCAAGAGCACCATCAGTGTTCAGGGGACTGGCGGCAAGAACAAGGAAGTGCAGGTAGAAGTGCGCAAGTCTCGCACCTATGTAAGACGCTCGGCGCTGGAAGATGAACAGCGTCAGGCGGAAGCCGAGGAAACAGCGCGTTTGGAAGCAGAAGAAAAAGCTCGTCGCGAGGCCGAAGAGAAGGCTCGCCTCGAAGCTGAAGAGAAGGCTCGCCGTGAGGCTGAGCAAGCTCGTCGTGAAGCTGAGGAAAAGGCGCGGATCGAGGCACAATCAAAGGCTCGACAGGCTTCACAGCCCGCCAAAGCAGCCAGTAGCACAGCTCAGCAAGAGGCAGAAAAGATGGCCAAGCGCGAAGCAGAAGAACTGAAGCGCCAACAGGAACAAACAGCTTTGAAAAAAGCTGAAGAACTCGCCGCGAAGAAAGCCGAAGAGGCTCGTCTCATGGCGGAACAGAACGCAGCCCGCTGGGCTGAAGAAGAGGCCGCTCGCGCCAAAGAGAGCAGCGACTACCATCTGACCACCAACAAGCATGCGCAAGCCGCAGAAGACGAGTTGGATCGGAAAGAAGAGACCAGCCGCCGCACTGCCGCAGCTGCCAAGGCACCGAAGAAAGCCGGTCGTCGTGAAGATGATCGCGACTCTCGCAACCCGCGTGCCCGCAAAGGCAAGCGCGGCAAGGTCGCCATGCCGAACGCCATGAAGCACGGCTTCAACAAGCCGGCTGCCGTGGTGAACCGCGACGTCGTCATCGGCGAGACCATCACTGTGGCCGAGCTGGCCAACAAGATGGCCGTCAAGGGCGTTGAAGTCATCAAGGTGATGATGAAGATGGGTGCCATGGCCACCATCAACCAGGTGATCGACCAGGAGACCGCTCAGCTGGTCGCCGAGGAGATGGGTCACAAGGTTGTGCTGCGTCGTGAGAACGAGCTGGAAGAGGCGGTACTGTCCGATCGTGACGAGACCTCCGAAGCCAAGCCGCGCGCACCGGTCGTTACCATCATGGGTCACGTTGACCACGGTAAGACCTCGCTGCTCGACTACATTCGTAAAGCCAAGGTTGCTGCTGGCGAAGCCGGTGGTATTACCCAGCATATCGGTGCTTACCACGTCCAGACTGACAGTGGCATGATCACCTTCCTGGATACTCCGGGTCACGCGGCGTTTACCTCCATGCGTGCTCGTGGTGCCAAGGCGACCGATATCGTTGTTCTGGTTGTTGCAGCTGACGACGGCGTAATGCCGCAAACCATCGAAGCTATCCAGCACGCCAAGGCGGCCGGTGTACCGCTGGTTGTTGCAGTCAACAAGATCGACAAGCCGGAAGCGGATCCGGATCGCGTCAAGACCGAACTGGCCCGTTACAACGTCATGTCCGAAGATTGGGGTGGAGACTGCCAATTCGTGCACGTATCCGCCAAGTCTGGCGAAGGCATCGACGACCTGCTGGAAGCCATCCTGATCCAGGCTGAAGTACTGGAGCTGAAAGCGGTGGTTGACGGCATGGCCAACGGCGTCGTGATCGAATCCTTCCTGGATAAAGGTCGTGGTCCGGTTGCTACCGTACTGGTACAAGAAGGTACCCTGCGTCAGGGCGACATCGTTCTGTGTGGTCTCGAGTACGGCCGTGTTCGCGCCATGCGTGACGAATTGGGTCGCGAGATCAAGGAAGCGGGTCCGTCCCTGCCGGTGGAAATCCTGGGTCTGTCCGGCGTTCCCTCTGCCGGTGACGAAGCCACCGTTGTCCGTGACGAGAAGAAAGCCCGTGAAGTGGCGCTCTATCGTCAGGGCAAGTTCCGCGAAGTCAAGCTGGCTCGCCAGCAGAAGGCCAAGCTGGAAAACATGTTCGCCAACATGACCGAGGGCGAAGTGTCCGAAGTGAACGTGGTGATCAAGGCCGACGTACAAGGTTCTGTGGAAGCGATCTGCGATGCGCTGGTCAAACTCTCCACCGACGAAGTGAAGGTGAAGATCGTGGGTTCCGGCGTAGGTGGTATCACCGAAACCGACGCGACCCTGGCTGCTGCTTCCAGCGCCATCCTGGTTGGTTTCAACGTCCGTGCCGACGCATCTGCGCGCAAGGTCATCGAATCCGAGAGCCTGGATCTGCGTTACTACTCCGTCATCTATGACCTGATCGACGAAGTGAAGCAGGCCATGAGCGGCAAGCTGGCCCCTGAGTATCGTCAGGAAATCATCGGTCTGGCTGAAGTGCGTAGCGTCTTCAAGTCTCCGAAGTTCGGCGCCGTTGCCGGCTGTATGGTTACCGAAGGTGTGGTCAAGCGTTCCAACCGTATCCGCGTTCTGCGTGACAACGTGGTTATCTATGAAGGTGAGCTGGAATCCCTGCGCCGCTTCAAGGATGACGTCAACGAAGTTCGCAACGGCTACGAGTGTGGTATCGCGGTCAAGAACTACAACGACGTGCGCGAAGGCGACCAGATCGAAGTTTACGAGACTGTTGAAATCCAACGGACTCTGTAAGCCGAGAGTTAGACAAAATAGGGGGCCGCGGCCCCCTTTTATCGCAGGATAGAATATGGCCAGAGAATTCAGCCGGACCCGTCGGGTCGGACAGCAGATCCAGCGTGAAATTGCGCTGATCCTGCAGCGCGAGGTGAAAGACCCGCGCATCGGCATGGTGACCGTTTCCGATGTGGAAGTGTCCCGTGACCTCAACTATGCCAAGATTTACGTCACCTTCTTGCAGCTGGAAAATGATGCCGAGCGCATCAAGGAAGGCTTGCAGGGTCTGACCGAAGCAGCCGGATATATCCGTAGTCTGCTGGGCAGTGCCATGCGTCTGCGCGTGGTGCCCGAGCTGCGTTTCTACTACGACCAGACCCTGGTCGAGGGGATGCGTCTCTCCAACCTGGTGACCAACACTGTGCGTGAAGACAAGCGTCGCATGGCCGAATCCGGCCGTGACGAAGAAGCTGAATCCGCACCGGATGACACGACTGAGGATAAAGCCTGAGATGACCCGAAGACGTCGTTTCAAGGGCCGTGATGTGCACGGCATTCTGCTGCTGGACAAGCCGACCGGCCTGACCTCCAACGATGTGTTGCAGAAGGTCAAGCGCATCTACAACGCCGCCAAGGCCGGTCACACCGGCGCACTGGATCCGCTGGCGACCGGCATGCTGCCGATCTGCCTCGGCGAGGCCACCAAGTTCTCCCAGTATCTGCTGGAAGCGGAGAAGCGCTATGAGGTGACCGCCAAACTGGGCGAGCGCACCAACACCAGCGACTCCGATGGTGAGGTTGTCTCTACTCGTCCGGTGAACGTGGCTGTCGGTACCCTGATCGAGGCGCTGGACCAGTTCCGTGGCCCCATCATGCAGGTGCCCTCCATGTACTCCGCGCTCAAGCACAACGGCCGTCCGCTCTACGAATATGCCCGCGAAGGCATCGAGATCGAGCGAGAAGCCCGTCCCATCACCGTATTCGAGCTCAAACTGCTGAGCTTTGAAGGTGATGAAGTGCGCCTTGAAGTGCACTGCAGCAAGGGCACCTACATACGCTCTCTGGTGGATGATCTGGGGGAAGTGCTGGGCTGTGGTGCCCACGTGACTCAGCTGCGCCGTACCCAGGTGGCCAGCTATCCGTATGAACGGATGCTGACTCTGGAGCAACTCGAGTGCATCTTCGAGCAGGCCAAGGCCGAGAGCATCCCGCCGCGCGAGCAGCTGGATCCTTTGTTGCTGCCGATGGACACCGCCGTAGCAAGCTTGCCCGAGGTGAACATGCTGGCGGTTGTGGCTGCCTATGTGAATCAGGGCCAGGCCGTGCAGGTGGCAGGTGCGCCGCAAAGCGGTCAGGTTCGCATGACGGTCGGCCCGGAGCGCGAGTTCATCGGGGTTGGCGAGATTGATGATGATGGCCGCGTCGCTCCCAAGCGACTGGTGCGTTATCACGACGAGGAGTGATCCTCAGGCGGTATCAGCGCGTCTTTCCCGTTTCGCCTCTTTATCGTTGCGAAAAGGGGCGGGGACGATTATGATACCGCCCTCATTTCACGGCTGAATTAGAGATTGGCTGTGAACCTTTAAACACTCTACTGGAGTATTACCATGTCTCTAAATGCTGAGATCAAAGCTCAAATCGTTGCTGACAACGCTCGTTGCGCCAACGACACCGGTTCCCCCGAAGTGCAAGTTGCCCTGCTGACTGCCCAGATCAACCATCTGCAAGGTCACTTCAAAGAGCACTCCAAGGACCACCACGGTCGTCGCGGTCTGCTGCGCATGGTTTCCCAGCGTCGTAAGCTGCTGGACTACCTGAAGCGTAAAGATTCCGAGCGTTATGCTGCTCTGATCGCCAAGCTGGGTCTGCGTCGTTAATCGACCATCAGATTTCGCGAAAAAGGGGAACCGTCAGGTTCCCCTTTTTTATTGCTCTTCAAGCCGTTGCCTGCCTCACAGAATTCACGTCGCCGCTTACCTTTTGCATCGAATCAAGTATACTTGTGCGCGAATTTAAAGAGCCAAATTGTAAAAAGGAAATTCACGTGAATCCTATTGTAAAGTCATTCCAGTACGGTCAACACACCGTCACTCTGGAGACCGGTGTGATGGCCCGTCAAGCCACTGCGGCCGTTATGGTCAGCATGGACGATACCTGCGTATTTGTGACCGTAGTCGGCAAGAAAGAGGCCGATCACGGCCGTGATTTCTTCCCGCTGACCGTCAACTACCAGGAGCGTACCTATGCTGCTGGTCGTATCCCGGGTGGTTTCTTCCGTCGTGAAGGCCGTCCGAGCGAAGGCGAGACCCTCATCTCCCGTCTGATCGACCGTCCTATTCGTCCGCTGTTCCCGGAAGGCTTCCTCAATGAGGTTCAGGTCGTTGCGACCGTAATGTCCGTGAATCCGGCCGTATCCCCCGACATCGTTGCCATGATCGGTGCCTCTGCTGCACTGGCCATCTCCGGTATCCCGTTTGGCGGCCCGATCGGTGCTGCTCGCGTGGGTTACATGAACGGTCAGTATGTGCTGAACCCGACCACCACCGAACTGCCGCAGAGCGACTTGGATCTGGTGGTTGCCGGTACTGCCAACGCGGTACTGATGGTTGAGTCCGAAGCGGCCATCCTTTCCGAAGAGGTAATGCTGGGCGCCGTGGTATATGGTCACGAGCAGATGCAGACCGTGATCAATGCGATCAACGAGTTTGCCGCTGCTGTCGGCACCAAGCCGTGGGACTGGACTCCGCCTGCCGTCAACGAAGCGCTGAAAGCCAAGGTTGCCGAGCTGGCGAGCGCCGAACTGGGTGAAGCCTACCGCATCACCGAGAAGGCAGTTCGTTACGAAACCATCGCGGCCATCAAGGGTCGTGTGGTTGAGCAAGTTATCGCTTCCGGCGTGGAAGAAGATGCCAAGAAGATCGGCGAAGAGTTCCACAGCCTGGAAAGCCGCATCGTTCGTGGTCGCGTAGTACGTGGTGAGCCGCGTATCGATGGTCGCGATCCGGAAATGATCCGCGCCCTGAGCGTAGGTACCGGTATTCTGCCCCGTGCTCACGGCTCTGCCCTGTTCACCCGTGGTGAAACTCAGGCCATCGTGGTCGCCACTCTGGGTACCGAGCGTGATGCCCAGAACATCGACGAGCTGACCGGCAACCGTGCCGATCGCTTCATGCTGCACTACAACTTCCCGCCATACTGTGTCGGTGAGACCGGCATGATGGGTAGCCCGAAGCGTCGTGAAATCGGTCACGGCCGTCTGGCCAAGCGCGGCGTTGCTGCCGTGATGCCGAGCGCCGCCGAGTTCCCGTACGTGGTGCGCGTGGTCTCTGAAATTACCGAATCCAACGGTTCCTCATCCATGGCGTCTGTCTGTGGTTCCTCTCTGGCGCTGATGGATGCCGGTGTGCCGATCAAGGCCTCCGTTGCCGGTATCGCCATGGGTCTGGTGAAGGAAGAAGAAGGTTTCGTCGTGCTGTCCGACATCCTGGGTGACGAAGATCACCTGGGCGACATGGACTTCAAAGTAGCCGGTACCACCGAAGGTGTGACCGCGCTGCAGATGGACATTAAGATCGAAGGCATCACCAAAGAGATCATGGAGATTGCGCTGAAGCAAGCTCGTGGCGCTCGTCTGCACATCCTGAAAGTGATGGATGAAGCTATCCAGGCTCCCCGTGCCCAGATCTCCGATTTTGCACCGCGTATCCACACCATCAAGATCAATCCTGAGAAGATCAAGGACGTGATCGGTAAGGGTGGTTCCGTGATCCGTGCGCTGACCGAAGAGACCGGCACCAACATCGAGCTGGATGATGACGGTACTGTACGTATCTCCGCCGTGGCCAACGAAGCCGCCATGGAAGCGATCCGTCGCATCGAGGCCATCACCGCCGAGATCGAAGTGAACCGCATCTATGAAGGTAAAGTTGTTCGTCTGGCCGATTTCGGTGCATTCGTCAACATTCTGCCGGGCAAAGATGGTCTGGTACACATCTCCCAGATCACCGACGCTCGCGTGCAGAACGTGGCTGACCACCTGACAATCGGTGACGTGGTCAAGGTGAAGGTACTGGAAGTGGACCGTCAGGGCCGTGTACGTCTCTCCATCAAGGAAGCGAACGCCCCGACCGAAGCAGCTGCACCTGCTGTTGACGCCGCTCCGGCCGCTGAAGAAGCGCCTGCTGCAGAGTAATCTACTCGCCTGATACCGGATTGGTTCCGGTTGATGTAAAAAGTCCGGCTCCCCAATGGGAGCCGGACTTTTTTATGGGCAAAACGCGCGATAAGGGATTACTTGCCGAGGATGGCGTACTGCATCTCTTGTAAGGGGAGCACATGTCGGGCGGCTCCCAGCTTGATCGCCTCCTTGGGCATGCCAAAGACCACGCAGGATGCCTCATCCTGGGCATAGGTGTTGGCACCCGCATCCAGCATCTCGCGCAATCCCCGGGCACCGTCATCCCCCATGCCGGTCATGATGATGCCGGTGGCATTCTTGCCGGCATATTTGGCGACGGAGCGAAACAGCACATCCACCGAAGGGCGATGGCGGTTGATAAGCGGCCCGTCGACTACCTCGACGTGATAGTAGGCACCGCTGCGTTTGAGCAGCATATGCTTGCCTCCGGGGGCAATCAGCGCCAGACCCGGGATCACCCGGTCATTGTTCTTCGCCTCCCGCACTTCTATCTGGCAGACCCCGTTCAGGCGTTCTGCAAACATGGCGGTAAATTTCTCTGGCATGTGCTGCACGATGACAATGCCGGGGCTGACTCGGGGCAAGGCTGTCAGCACGGCTTCCAGCGCCTGGGTGCCGCCGGTCGAGGTGCCGATGGCGATGAGCCGCTCGGTGGTTTGTGCCATGGCGTGCTGGTTGGGCGCCAGCATGGCATCTGCGTTGAGTTTGGTGCTGACCGGCACAGAGGATGGCTTGCCCACGCGCTTGAGATTGGCCTGGGCCGCAGCACGTACCGCCATAGCCAGGTCGTGGGCAGATTCTTGCAGAAAGCTTTTTATCCCCATGGTCGGCTTGGTGATGATGTCCACTGCGCCGGCAGCCATTGCCTGCAAGGTTGTCTCGGCCCCCTTTTCGGTGAGGGAGGAGCAGATCACCACCGGGGTTGGATGCTCTGCCATGATCTTGGTGAGAAAGGTGATGCCATCCATACGGGGCATCTCCACATCGAGCACGATGACGTCAGGCCACTCTTTCTTCAGTTTTTCCTGGGCAAACAGGGGATCCGATGCTGTGGCGATCACCCGGATATCAGGCTCCTGCTCCAGCACCGCTTGCAATACCTGTCTGACCACGGCGGAATCATCCACCAGCATGACCCGGATCTGCTTCATTCTCGCGACTCCCGTTGATGTGGCAGACGATGATGGCGGAGCCAGACACTGCCGTTGCTGAGCTCAAAGAGCAAGCTTCGGTGGCCGCTATGGCCAAGATGATGAGCCTTGATATCAAGGCCAAGGTGTCGGGTCAGCTGCCAGGCTGCCTGAATATTTTTGGTGGCGACATTGTTGTCGCTCTGTGCGTATTGAGGCTCGGTAAACATGTTGCCACCCCCGAACAACTTGGCCTCATATTCATGGATGGGGGCGGGATAGTGACTGGCCGCTTGCAGCAGCAAGGCGAGGGCCTCATCGGCATAGCGCCCATCCAGCTTGGCAGAGGGATTGCGCCGACTTGGCAGCATGTAGTGACACATTCCTCCCTGTTTCTGCTCCGGATGCCACAAGGTGATGGCAATACAGGAGCCCAGTACGGTTCTGACCACCACATCCTCCTTGCCAAAAAAGAGCTCTCCCGGTTGCAGGATCACCTCCCGAGTCATGACTTATCTCTTCTGATAGATGGAAGGCGAGACAAGCTGCAGGCCGTGGTGCAGGCCATGCAGGCTCTCGGCGTGGCTCACCAGCAGGTAGCCACCGGGTTTGAGTCTGGGTACCAGCCGCTGCAATACTTGCCCTTTGGTCTCCTTGTTGAAGTAGATCATCACGTTTCTGATGAAGATGACGTCAAACATGCCGATGTCCGGTAGATCCTGATTGAGGTTGATCTGCATGAACTGCACCTTGTCCCGCAACTTGCGATCGATGATGAAGATGCCCTCCTGCAGGCCCACACCCTTGAGGCAATATTTCATCAAAAAGGGCAGTGGAATATTTTGCGCCCGCTCGATGGGGTAGCGACCGCTCATCGCCTGTTCCAGCACCCTGGACGAGATATCGGAGGCCAGGATCTCCCAGTTGAAGGTGCTGCGTTTTTCCGCGAGGGTCATGGCCAGACTGTAGGGCTCCTCGCCGGATGAGCTGGCAGCGCTCCAGACCCGCAGTGGTTGCTCGGGCGGGAGCGCTGAGACTATCTCCCGCGTCAGAAACTCGAAGTGTTTGGGCTCCCTGAAAAAGTAGGTTTCGTTGGTGGTAAGGAGATCAAGCGCCAGCTGCAGTTCGCTGCTGCGATCGTTCATGATGAGTTGGAAATAGTCGTCATAACTATCCAGCTCATAGTGGCAGAGGCGTTTCGCCAGGCGGCTGGCTACCAGCGCCTTCTTGGCAGGAGACAGCTCTATCCCCGCCGTTTGATGAAGCCAGCGTTGGAAACGGGAGAACTCATCATCATGCAGCTGGGTTTGATACAAAAACTATCCCTCTACCTGTGTTGTCGGAGATGGGAGAGGCAACGCCTCTCCCGTGACTAGAACCGGACAAAATCGCCATCGCCCGTGGGGCGTTGGACTGTGGCGGCTCGTTCCCGACTGTTGGCCGTGCTCTCGTTCATAAAGCGACCTCGGGTATTGGGGTGAAGATGCGAGGTGGCTGCTTTACCTTCTTTGGTGTGGGCCTCCAGGGTAAAGAACTCCATGGCCAGCTGCAGCTGTTCAGCCTGGCTGCTCATCTCTTCTGCTGTGGCAGCCAGCTCTTCGCTGCAAGAGGCGTTCTGCTGGGTAACCTGACTCAGCTGGTTCATGGCCTGATTGATCTGGCTGACACCGGTGGATTGCTCAACCGAAGCGGCACTGATCTCCTGAACCAGATCCGAGGTCTTGTTGATTGAGGGCACCATTTGATCGAGCAGGCGACCTGCTTTTTCCGCCATCTCGACACTGCTGGAGGCCAGCTCGCCAATCTCCTGTGCTGCCACCTGGCTGCGTTCGGCCAGTTTGCGCACTTCTGCCGCCACTACGGCAAAGCCTTTGCCGTGATCGCCTGCCCGCGCCGCTTCGATAGCCGCGTTGAGTGCCAGCAGATTGGTCTGGTAGGCGATGTCATCGATGATGCCAATCCGTCTGGCGATCTGTTTCATTGCATCCACTGTCAGTTTGACCGCTTCTCCTCCCTCTACGGCCTCTTTGGCTGCTTTGCTGGCCATGCCATCGGTGACCTGGGCATTGTCGGTATTCTGGTTGATGCTGGCGCTCATCTGCTCGATGGAAGCGCTGGTCTCCTCCATGCTGGAGGCTTGTTCACTGCTGGATTGGCTGATCGACTGGGCGGTCGCGCTTACCTGCTCGGCGGCACTGGAGAGGTTGTCAGAGGCGCCGCGCACTTCGGTGACGATGTTGGTGAGCGAAGCGATGGTCTTGTTGAGCGCATCCTTGGTGGTGCCAAACACGCCAGGGTAGTCCGCCTCAATCTGTTGGGTCAGATCACCTTTTGCCAAACATTGCACGACCCGGATGACGTCGTTGAGGGTGCTGTCGATCACTTCGGCAATCTGGTTGATCCCTTCTCCCATCGCCTGAAAGAAGCCGCTCTTGCCAGCAAGTTCCATCCTGCGGTGCAGCTCGCCATTAATCACGGCCTGCACGATGTCGGACATCTCTTTCTCTATCATCACCTCCTTGGTTCTGTCGGCCCATTCGACCACGGACCCCAACCGTTCACCGGTATCGTTGAAGACCGGATTGGCGATCAGGGAGAAGGTGCGCCCCCCCAGCTGTATCTGGGTGCGGTAGGTGCTGTTGAGTTTGGCCAGCATGGCGCGCTGATGGCCGGGATTTTTATGAAAGCTGTCGATGTTGGCGCCCATCAGCTGATTGGCGTTGAAGCTGTATAGCTCTTTCTTGATGTCGGTCTCAGCCTGATTGAGCATGCCGGTCACTGCTTCGTTCATATAGATAATGTCGAGGTTGGTATCGGCAATCATCACGTTGGTGCTGGCGCAGTCGAGTGCTTTGCGAACCAGCTGGTTCTCATGGAGCAGCACCTGGCTCTTTTTAATGTCGTTGCGGCTCTGTTCCAGCTTGTCGCTGAGCAAGGTGACCACCTCGTTGATGGCATGTCCTACTTCACGGAAGGGACTGTCCATACCGGAAAGATCGAGTGGTGCTGGAACCTGCTCTGCCAGGACTGCGTGTTGCAGCTGGCCGATTGCGTCGAGTAACTGGGTCCGCTGCCTCACTTCGGTGGTATTGTCTCCGAAGAGTTTTCCTAAGAGTGATTGGGTCATGAGCGTTTCCTTATGCTGCATGTCGTGGTGTATGGAGGCCTGTTCAGGAGGGTTGCAGGTTGCCTTGTGGCAACCTTGCCTGTGGCTGGGCCAGTTCGCTGAGTTGAGCCATCTCATCGAGTGACAACACTTTCCCGGTATCGATGAGGATGACGAATTTGCCGTTGACCTTGCCCATGCCGCTGATGAAATCGGCCCGGATGCGGGCACCAAAACTGGGTGGGGGCTCGATATCTGCTTGTGGGATACCCAGTACTTCCGATACGGAATCCACCACAACGCCAATATCCTGACCTACAGGTTCATCGCCCTGCGGGGCCATTCCCTCAATAATGACGATGCAACTGCGGCGAGTGATGACCGAAGGTGCATTGCCAAAGCGGGCATTCAAGTCTACGACCGACACTACCGCTCCTCTGAGGTTGATTACGCCGCGAATAAAACCCGGCATCATAGGAACCGGAGTGATATTGCCGTATTCGATGATCTCTTTGACCCCCAGAATATTGATGGCGAACATCTCGTTGTTGATCAGAAATGTCAGGTACTGGGCATCGCCACTACTCTCGTCAGCGGCCGCTGATGGCACCGTGATGTCGGTGGATGTATGCATGGTCGCCTCCGGTTAAAAGCGGACAAAATCCGCGTCATCAATGGAATGGGATGATGGTTGATTGGGCTGGCTGGCCCGTTGTGGAGGGGCGATGAAACTGCCTCTGGGAGGCATGCCCTTGTGGCCGGTTTCATGGGGCCTGGTGTTGAGCTGTGCACTTTTCTCCAGAGCAAAAAAGGCCATGGTTTGCTGCAGTTCGCTGGCTTGTGAACTCATCTCTTCGGCCGTGGCTGCCAGCTCCTCGCTGCTGGCTGCATTCTGCTGTGTCACCTGATTAAGCTGGTTCATGGCCAGACTGATCTGGTTGGCTGCACTGGCCTGTTCGCCTGAGGCGGCATTGATCTCTTGTACCAGGTCAGAGGTCTTGCGAATGGAGGGGACGATCCTCTCCAGCAGGTTGCCAGCCCGCTCTGCCTTGCTGACGCTGTCGGAGGAGAGCTCACCAATCTCTTGTGCTGCGATCTGGCTGCGCTCTGCCAGTTTTCTCACCTCGGCAGCAACCACCGCGAAGCCTTTGCCATGCTCTCCGGCGCGAGCCGCCTCGATGGCGGCGTTGAGGGCAAGCAGGTTGGTCTGGTAGGCAATGTCGTCGATGATGCTGACTTTCTTGGCGATTTGCTGCATGGCGGTCACCGTTTGTTGAACGGATTGGCCCCCTTCGGTGGCCTCCAGTACCGAGTTGCTGGCCATGCTGTCGGTGATCTTGGCGTTCTCGGTGTTCTGATTGATGCTGGCGCTCATCTGCTCGATAGAGGCGCTGGTCTCTTCAACGCTGGCGGCTTGCTCGCTGGTGGCCTGGCTCAATGCCTGCGCCGTGTTGCTCACCTGATTGGAGGCATTGGTCAGGTTGTCGGCGGCGTTGCGTACCTCTTCGATGATATTGGTCAGCGCTGTTATGGTCCGGTTGAGGCCGTCTTTGGTCTGGCCAAAAATTCCTGGGTAGGGCTCATCGATCCGTTGGGTCAGGTCCCCCTTGGAGAGCGCGGTGGCGATGCGCATCACATCTTCCAGGCTGGTATCTGTCACATGGGAGAGGCGATTCAGCAGCTCGGATACCCGCTTGATATATCCCTGACGATCCTCCAGCGCAATCTTGTGGCTGAAGTCGCCCTGTTCGACAGCTGCGGTGACCAAGGTCTCGATATCCGTGATCAAGGCACCCAGTTTCTTGACCATGTTATCCATCGCCATCAAGAGCTGACCCGCTTCATCGTTGGACTCTATCCGGATCGATACATCCAGATTGCCATCGGCCAGACTATTGGCCACGCGCAGAGCCTGTTCGATGGGGGTGATGATGCTTTTGATCAGCAAGGTGCCAAACCAGGCTGCGAGTGCGATGCCGACCGCGATAACCACCGCCATGGTTATCAGCATGACGTCATACCAGGATTGCGCTGCGGTATATTCCGACTTGGCCACATTGAGCTGCAGGTTGACCAGCTCGGTGATTTTGTTGCCTATCGGGTCGATGGAGCCATAGAGGGCACCGTCAAAAGTGTTCAGCATGCCAGTAATCATGCCGTGCTGGGTGGCGAGGTATTTCTCCAGCTTGCCAATATCGGTATCGGCCGCGTTGAACAGGGTTGTCGCCTCGGCTGACAAGCGTTGTTCATCCGGTGTGAGGGTGGTGGACTGGTAGTGATGCCACTCGTTTTTGATTGTCTGCTGGGCCTGTTGTATCTGCTTCAAAGCCTCTTCTGCCGGGATCAGCCCCGCATTGGCCTTGTTGAGGTTGTCGATGATCGAGACGGCATAGCTGTCGGAGATGGTCTTCAGCTGCTTGAGGGGAACCACCCTGTCGTTGTAAACGCGCTGCAACCCGGTATTACTGCTCTGCATGTTGTATAACCCGAGGCTGCCAACGGCCAGCAGCAGCAGGCAGAGCATGCAGAGCAGTACAATAAGACGCAATTTGATGGTGGAATTTTTTAACATGATGGTCCCCTCAGTTGATGCTGGATTGAGGCAGGTTGCGCGACACTGTCAACCTGTTGAGCTGACAGGATTCCTGAGTTATTGCGTGCTGGATCAGCGAAGGAATGTCGAGGATCAGGGCGACCTCTCCCCCCCCCAGAATGGTTGAGCCACTGATGCCCTGCAGGCGCTGGAACAATTTTCCCAACGGTTTGATGACGGTCTGGAATTCTCCCAGCAGTTCATCCACCACCAGTCCGGATTTTTTGCCTGCGTGGCTGACCACGACAATGTTCTCGCGCCGCCCCTTGCTGCCATTGGTATCGAAGTAGTGTTGCAGGCGGATAAAGGGCAGCACCTCGCCACGCAAATTGATGTAATTACGACCTTGGGTATCGGCCAGTGCACTCTGGGTCAATTCAACGCACTCGATCACCATATCGAGGGGAATGACGTAGTGGGTATCGCAGACTCGCACCAGGAAGCCGTCGATGATGGCAAGGGTAAGCGGCAGGCGGATCTGCACACGGGTTCCTTTTCCCGGGATGCTGTCCAGATCGACCGTGCCGCGCAGGGCAGTGATGTTACGTTTGACGACATCCATGCCCACCCCGCGACCGGAGAGGTTGGTTATCGCCTCGGCGGTAGAGAATCCCGGCTCGAAGATCAGGTTGTATATCTCCTGATCAGTCAGCGTGGTGGTTGGGCTGATCAGACCGCGCTCGATGGCTTTTTGCTGGATCCTGGCTTTGTTGAGACCAGCTCCATCATCCCGAATTTCGATGACGATACTGTTGGAGTCGTGATAGGCATTAAGATTCAGGGTGCCACGGGGGGATTTGCCTGCCAGCAGCCGTTGCTCTGCCGATTCGATGCCGTGATCCATCGAGTTTCTGACCAGATGCATCAGCGGATCGCCGATCTTCTCTACCACCGATTTGTCCAGTTCGGTCTCGGCTCCGGAGATCACCAGAGTGATATCCTTGTTCAGTTCCTGACTGACATCGCGCACCACCCGCTGGAAGCGGTTGAAGGTATCGCCGATAGGCACCATTCGCAGGCGCAGTGCACTGTCGCGGATCTCTTCCACCAGCATGGCAATGACCGAGGTGGCTTCCTGCAGTTGGCTTTCGCGGGTGCGTTGGGCCAGCAGATTGGCTCCTGAACTGGCGACTACCAACTCCCCGACCAGATTGATCAGATCGTCCAGCTTGTCGGCATGCACCCTGACGTAACGGCCCTCTTTGCTCTTGCTCTCCTTGGTCTGGTTCTGTTTTTTCAGGGCGGCATCGACGACGGCTTCGTTGACAGCACCCTGCGCAATCAGGATCTCCCCGAGTTTGGGCGCTTGTTCTGCCGAGGTCGCTTGTTGTGCCTGCAGACCGCTGGCTAACTCCTCTGCGGTGAGGGCGCCGGTGTTGACCAACAACTGGCCCAGCATGGTGCTATCTTCCGGTAGCGACTCGATCAGGTTGATGAACTCGGCGATCTTGCTGTGGGGCGGCAAGATGGTGATCTGACAGTCATCTCTGACAAATTCAAAGACATCGCTGATGGCCGTCTTGTCTGCCTGCGAGTCGAAGTCTATCTCGTAGCCGAGGTAGCAATTCACCGGATCGAACTGTTCCCAATCCGGTAGCGCCTGATGGATGGTCTCCACCGAGCATATGGTTCCTAGTGTGCCGAGATAGCGCAGAAATGCGGCCGGATCCATGCCATTGCGCAGTACATCGGGACCAAAACGCAGTGAGATATGCCACAGGGAGGCGGAGCTGGTAATCCCTCCCTCTTTTTCGATCTTGGGTTCCGGCGTATGTACAGTATCTGGCAGCGTGGCATGGGGGACGCACTGATGACGGGTGAGGGTGAGCCTCAGCCGTTCATCCTGGTTGGCATCGCCCTCGCTTAACGTGCTGCCCTGTTCTGCAACGACACTGATGAGCGTCTGGATATGGTCACAGCTCTCCAGCAGATCCTTGATCAGAGGAGAGGTGACGGTGAGCTGCTGATTGCGGATCTGGTCTAGCAGATCCTCGACGATATGGGTAAACCCGACGATGGGTTGCAGACCAAACAGGCCAGCCGACCCTTTGATGGTATGAGCAGCACGGAAGATGGCACCAATCAGCTCGCTATTGTCAGGGTCAGATTCCAGTGATAGAAGGGCTGACTCCATCTCTTCAAGCAACTCGCGTGCCTCGGCGATATAGGTTTGTAAAGCCTGATCAAGATCGATGCTCACGGTGACTCCTTGTCATGGTAGCTCAGGGCCGTTCGCCATGGGTGATGAGGGTGGGGTCGCCAAAAAAGGCCGAGAGCTGGCAGAGCTCCAGCAGTTCAAGCACAACATGGCTGTGCCAGACCAGCGCCAGGGAGGAGCCTTGCTGCAGAGCGGTTTTCTTCGCGGCCAGCAGCAATTGCAGCCCTGCGCTGTCTATCTCGGATACCGCCGCCAAATTCAGCTCCAGTTCGTTCCCCTGATGCAATAAGGGCGAGAGGGCATCTTTCAGCTCGCTGACTGTATAAATGGTGATCTCGTCCGGCATGGTCACCACTACCTTGTTGTCGAGTAGCTCACTCTGTAGTTGCATGATGTGCTCCGGATCACGGCATGATGAGCTTGGCGACTGCGGCCAGCATCTGTTCGGGCTGGAAGGGTTTGACCACCCAGGCCTTGGCTCCTGCAGCTTGTCCCTCCTGCTTCTTGCTGTCCTGAGACTCGGTGGTCAGCATGATGACAGGGGTAAATTTGTAGTTGGCCAGCTTTTTGGCCTCTTTGACGAAGGTGATGCCATCCATGTTCGGCATATTGACGTCACTGATGATCAGGTTGATCTTCTTGCCATCTAGTTTGTTGAGCGCATCTTTGCCGTCAGAGGCTTCCATGACCTCATAACCGGCGCCCTTGAGGGTCATGCCCACGACTTGGCGAATAGTTGCCGAGTCATCCACGATCAGGATCGTTTTGCCCATATCTCTCTCCTAGAAAAATGTGATGTCGGCGCTGCTTGGTTGCGCGTTTACAGAACGGGTGGTGCGACCATGGTGAATATTGCGCTGTTCGTCGGTAGCGTATGAGAGCTCCATCTCTGCCAGCCAGCGATTGGCATCGATCTGGATTGGCCCTGTCGCATTGCTGCTCTGCTCCGAAGCAACCAGATGGCTGGAGAGGCTCTCCATGTTTTGTCTGACGTGGCTGAGGATCTGGCTGACCCTGTCTTGAAATTGCAGCGAGACAATGACGCTGGAGATTTCGCGATGGATATCGGTGCTCTCGTTTTGCAGCAGGGAGGCGGATTCCGCCAGGCTGTCAGTGGCATGGCGAAAACGGGCCAGTACCTGCTCAATTGTCTGCTCCGAATTGAGCGCCGAGGCGTGATCCCGTGCGGCAGCATTTTCGGCAATCTGGAAGGCGCGGCCGATAGCAGTATTGATGGTATCAACCTTGTCGGTCATCTTCTGGGCGGTTTCGCTGGAGAGGCGGGAGAGGTTGCGCACTTCATCAGCGACCACAGCAAAGCCACGACCTGCTTCCCCTGCACGAGCTGCTTCAATGGCTGCGTTGAGGGCCAGCAGGTTGGTCTGGGAGGCGATTTTGGCCACATCCATGGCCATGGTGTTGAGCTCTATGGTGTAGGTGGTCAGGCTTTTTATCTCACCCAGCATGGCGTCCCGATTGGCCTGGGCGGAGTGCAGGATGGCCACTACCTCATTGAGTTGCTGCTGGCTCTCGCTCAAGACTCCAGCCATGCCACGGGAATTGGCATCACCCAGTTCTCCGGCTGCCAGATGAGAAGCATTGACTGCTTCCTCTAGCTTGTTGGCCAAGCCGCTGAAGCGTTGGGTCAGGTCAATCATCGCGGCTTCGGTTTGTTGACGAGAGCTTTCAATTTGCTGGGACCAGATAGGTAGAGCCTTCTCGCACACCTGTTCGAGCCCGATGATGGAGTGGGCGAGAGGATCGGTCGCGATGGTTTGTTCCTCTCCTGCACGATGTCGGAGTGTGTGCTGGTGGAAGTGACTCGATGTCCAGAGCGCGGCGGCAATACCAACCAGCACATTGAGCAGCAGGTAGAGAGGTGACAGCGCATCGGCGAGCTGCAGCAACAGGCAGCTGAGCAGAGCAAGCCCGATGCAGCAAATCCAGCAAACCGGTTCCCAAAGCGGTGTGTTCACGCCACTTTTGTGTTGTGCCATACGTAGCTTATCCCTGTGCAATTATTTGGTAAGAGGTAAAGGCGCGGGACCGAAACAGTCATGGTGCCCCTTGACGCTCTTTTCTTTATTTATAGTTGGCACAATAAGGTTAGCGGAAAAAAATTAATTGGCTGCAAATCGGAGTTGTTTGTATCAGCGATTGCCGTATCAAGCGGCTTGCGAAATGGGGGGAAGAGCCAGGTGGGGATGAAAAGGAGAGAAGGAGCCTGAGGATTCAGGCTCCTGATGAGGATCAAGCCTCGTTGGCGTGGGCCTTCTGGCAACCTTCCACGGCGTGGGCAATCAGTTCCAGCGCGCTCTTGTCACACGGGGGCAGTTCGGCATCGCACGCCTTGATAGGGGTGACGCGATCGCCCCACTTGATGATGGCGGCCCCCCAGGTCAGGCCGGCACCGAAAGCGGCGGTCAGCAGATAAGAGTTCGGCTTGACGCGGCCCTGCTCCAGCGCTTCGCACAGGGCGATGGGCACAGTGGCTGCGGAGGTGTTGCCGTAGTTTTCGATGTTGACCATCACCTTCTCCATCGGCGCATTCATCCGCTTGGCGAGGGTCTCGATGATGCGGATATTGGCCTGATGGGGAACGATCAAGTCGACCTGCTCCGGCGCGATACCGGCCTGCGCCAGCACAGTGTTGGTGGCTTCACCCATGCCGCGCACGGCGCGTTTGAAGATCTCCGGCCCTTCGAAGTTGAAGGTGAACAGCCCATCGATGTCGGCAAAACGCACCCGATCGGTACCGAAGTTCGGTACGTGCAGGATCTCCCGCGCTTCGCTGTCGCAGCCCAGCTTGTTGGCGATCAGGCCACACTCCTGCTCGCTTGCCTCGATCACCACGGCTCCGGCACCATCGCCAAACAGCACGGCGGTATCGCGGCGCGCCCAATCCAGCAAGTAGGTGAGGCGTTCGGCGCCGATCACCAGCACCTTCTTCATCATGCCGGTCTGCACCAGCGAGGTGGCGACGGAGAGGGAATAGACGAAACCAGTGCAGGCAGCGTTGAGATCAAACACGGCGGCGTTGACGGCCCCGAGCTTCTTCTGCACCGCAGAGGCGGCGCTTGGCAGCAGGTTGTCCGGGGTGGCGGTGGCCAGGATGATGCCATCGAGATCGCTCGCTTCCAGACCGGCGCAGGCCAGCGCGCGGCGACCGGCCAGGGTGGCGAGATCCGAGGTGCTGACATGGGAGATCCGGCGGGCCTTGATGCCGGTGCGCGGATAGATCCACTCGTCTGACGTATCCATGATGGTGCTGAGGTCATCGTTGGTCAGCACGGAGGGAGGCAGGCATTTGCCCCAGCCGGTGATATTGGCGTATTTCATCTTGTTACCGCTTCTCAAAGTGGATCGCCCGCGGGCGGAAAATCGTGCAATTATGCCGTACGAGACAACCACTGTCATCTTGTGGTCATGGTTATGTGCGGGGGGATCCGCTGTGCCATCTGGTCGCAAAGGGCCGCAACGCGCTGAACATGGCAGGAAATTTCGCTTAAAGCGCGGGACTCCTCTGCCCTAAGATAGGCATTTCGCCACCGATGAGGGTATCTCCTTGCTCAGAGCCAATCTCAACTTGTTGCCGACCCTCAAGGTGCTGCTGGAGACCCGCAATATCAGCCGCGCCGCCGAGCTGTTGCACCTGAGTCAGCCCTCCATCAGCAAGCAGCTTGCCCAGTTGCGCAGCGAGTTTGACGACGAGTTGCTGGTGCGGGAGGGGCAACGCTGGCTGCTGACGCCACGGGCCGAACTGTTGGCCGCCCAGCTGGCGGATTCTCTCGATGCGCTGGAGCGGCTCTACGAGGCGCCCGGATTTGACCCAAGCCGCTGCGAGCGGGTATTTCGGCTCGCCTCCTCCGATTATGTGGCCCAGCATATCCTGCCCGATATCTGTGCCGCGCTCGCCAAAGAGGCGCCGTTGGCGGCGCTGGAGTACAGCCTGTGGGACAAGCGTCAGCTGCCGCAGTTGTGGCAGTCCGAGCTCGATCTGGTCTCCACCATCACCGAGCTGGTACCGGAGCAGATCCGTGGTCTGCATCAGGGGGAAGATCGGCTGGCGGTGCTGATGGGATGTCACCATCCGCTGGCAGGCAAGGCGCTGAGTCTCGATGACTATCTCGCCTGGCCTCACCTGCAGGTGAGTGGCGGTGGTGACAAGGACAGCCCGGTGGAGCAGGTATTGGCGCCGCAGGGACTGAGTCGGCGCTGGTTTGCCAGAGTCCCCTTCTTTCAGGCGGCAGTGGAGGTGTTGCTGCGCACCGATTGCCTGATGACCACCCCGGCTCATATCGCCTGGCAGCTTTCCTGCGGCCTTGAGCTCACCTTTGTCGATCTGCCCTTTGCGACCCGCGACCAGCAGTATCATCTGCTGTGGCACCAGCGCCACCATCAGGATCCGGCCCACCGCTGGTTTCGCGAGCTGGCCTACCCATTCCTGCGGGATCACCTGCAACGTACCGTCGGCGAGAGTCGCAAGCTGCTCGATCTCCGCGGTTAGCCGCAGTCAGTTGTGTGGTGCCATAGCCATTGGTTATGGAATCTATTCATAACTTTCACTACTGGCATAATGGCTCAGCCCGTACCCTGAATGCAGGTCATCATATCGAGCATATAAAGAGGAAATGCATGGAACTGACGAGTTGGCTGGCACTGGCCGCAATCTGCGTGATGGGCGCCATCAGCCCGGGGCCGAGTCTGGCGCTGATCATCCGCAACACGGTGCAGGGCGGGCAAGGGCACGGCGTCGCCACCGCGCTCGGACACGGCCTCGGGGTTGGTATCTATGCTCTGGTGACCGCGCTTGGCCTCTCCATTCTGATCACCCAGACCCCTATCCTGTTTGATCTGATCCGCTACGGCGGTGCTGTGTTTCTTGCCTGGCTTGGGGTGAAAGCCCTGCTGGCAAAACCAGCCAGTGGTGACGCGAGTGAAGAAGTTCACCAGCTGCGTGGTCGGCAAGGGGCCTTTGAAGGTTTTATGGTGGCCTTCCTTAACCCCCAGCTGGCGGTCTTCTTCATCGCCCTGTTCAGCCAGTTTGTGCGGGCCGATACCGGCTGGAGCGAAGGGGGCATCATGATGCTCACCGCGGGCGGGATCGATGCCGTCTGGTACGTGCTGGTGGCACTGGTGCTCTCGCGCGGGCCGGTGCTGGCGTGGCTCAAAGCCAAATCCTATGTGATCGATAAGGTGAGCGGCTTGGTGCTGCTCGGGCTGGCGCTCAAGGTGGTTATCTAATCCTGCATTTTGCGGATACCTTAAGCGGGATCAAGGCACGCGGGTGGTGAATGGGCTAGAGTAGCGCCCATTTGCTGTCCGCCCTGATCCCGAGACCATGCACCAGAACAAGCACCCGTTAAGCCACAACAACCGGTTGGAGCTGCTGGCTCCGGCCAAGAACCTCGCCTACGGCATCGAGGCCATCAACCATGGTGCCGATGCCGTCTACATGGGCGGCCCTGCCTTTGGCGCCCGCAGTGCGGCGGGCAACTCCATCGAGGATATCGAAGCGCTGGCACGTCACGCCCACCGTTTCGGCGCCCAGGTCTTTGTCGCCTTCAACACCCTGCTGCACGATCACGAGCTGGAGCAGGCCCGGCGGCTGACCCACCAGATCTACGAAGCCGGTGCCGATGCGCTCATCGTGCAGGATATGGGACTGCTGGCGCTGGATTTGCCTCCCATCGCGCTCCATGCCAGTACTCAGACCGACAACCGCACGCCGGAGAAGGTGAAGTTTCTGCAGGATGTGGGTTTCTCTCAGGTGGTGCTGGCGCGCGAACTGTCTCTTGCGCAGATCCGCGAGATCAGTGCTGCGACCAATGTGCAGCTGGAGTTCTTTATCCACGGCGCGCTCTGCGTCTCCTACAGCGGCCAGTGCAACATCAGCCATGCCCGTACCGGCCGCAGTGCCAACCGTGGCGAGTGTGCCCAGCTCTGTCGCTTGCCCTGCTCGCTGCAAAAGCCGGACGGTGAAGTGCTGGTGGCCGACAGCCACCTGCTGTCGCTCAAGGATATGGATCAGACCGACAACCTGGAGGCCTTGATCGAGGCGGGGATCCGCTCCTTCAAAATTGAAGGGCGTCTCAAGGGGCTCGACTACGTCAAGAACGTCACCGCCTGGTATCGCCAGAAGCTGGACGCCATTCTGGATAGCCGCTCCGATCTGGTAGCCGCCTCTGCGGGTCGTTGCAGCTACAGCTTCACGCCTGACCCCAAGAAGAGCTTCAACCGCGGCAGCACCGACTACTTCCTCCATGGCCGCCAGCAGGGGATCGACTCCACCAAAAGCCCGAAATATGTGGGCGAACCGCTGGGGCGTGTCACCAAGGTGACCCGTGACGGTATCGAGATCGACGGCAAACAGGTCACCCTCAACAACGGCGACGGTTTGGGCTTCTTCAAGCCGAACAACGAGCTGGTGGGGATGCGCCTCAACAAGGTCGAAGGTAAGCAGTTACTCCTGTCTGAACGCATGCCAGGGCTAAAGGTGGGGACAGAAATCTACCGCAACCACGATCAGGCGTTCAGCAAGATGCTGGAGAAGGCGAGCGCGGATCGCCGCATCCGGGTCGATATGGTGCTGGCAGAATGCGATGAGGGTGTGATCCTCACGCTCACCGACGAGCAGGGCATCAGCATTGCGGTGACCCTGCCTTGCGACAAGCAGCCTGCTGACAACCCGGGGCGGGCGCTGCAACAGGCGCGGGATCAGCTTGGCAAACTCGGCAATACCCTGTTTGTGGCGCGCAAGATTGAGTTGGTAGTAACGAGGCCGCTATTTATCGCCGCATCACAGCTCAACGGTTTGCGCCGGGACGGCATCGCCGCGCTGGAGGCGGCTCGCGTGGCCAGCTACCAGCGCCCCGAGCGACGTATCGCCCTGCGGGATATCAACTATCCCCAGCACCGTCTCTCCTACCTTGGCAATGTGCTGAACAGCGCGGCCGAGCAGTTCTTCCGCGAACACGGGGTGGAGCGGATTGCTCCCGCCTATGAGGCGAACAAGGAGGAGCGGGAAGTGGTGCTGATGATCACCAAGCATTGCATCCGCTATAGCCAGAACCTCTGCCCGAACGAGGTGCCAGGTCTCAAGGCCGAGCCGCTGGAGCTCAAGATGGGTAAGGACACCTTCCGCCTGCGTTTTGACTGCAACCGCTGCGAAATGCATGTGATGGGCAGCCTGAAACGCTGATCAATGAGCCCCTTTCTCAGTCAGGAAAGGGGCAATTTTTATCGCAGGTTCTCTGCCTACCCTCCTTTAATTGCCCCTCTCCAGCGCCAGCAGTGCCTTTTTAATCTCCAATCCCCCCGCATAGCCGGTCAGGCTGCCGTTTTGGCCGATCACCCGATGGCAGGGGACGATGATCGAGAGCGGATTGCGGCCATTCGCCGCGCCCACTGCCCGCACCGCATCGGGTTTGCCGATGGTGCGAGCGATATCGCTGTAGCTGCGGGTCTCGCCGTAGGGGATGTCGCACAACGCTTGCCATACCGCCTGCTGAAAGGCGGTGCCACGGGCGGCAAGGGGCAGGGAGAAGCGCTGCAAGCGACCGGCAAAATAGGCGTCAAATTCGGCGAGGAAGGGAGCCAGCGCTTCGTGATCTTGCTGCCAGCCACTCATATCGGGCAGTGCCCGCAGGCCCGCCACAAAGTCCACGTGCACCAGACCGGATTCATTGATGGCGACCAGCAGATCGCCGCAGCGGGTCGGCAGAATATCGTAGCGGATCATGGTGTTATCTCCTGTTGTTGGGTGTCTGGCTGTTGTTCATTGCCGGTAGCACGGAGCAGCAAATCGGGCGCTTCACTCATGGCGTGCCACAGCCAGCTGGCCGCATAGCTGCGCCACGGCTGCCACGCCGCACTTTGGGTTAACACCTCTTTCACCGGCAGCTTGGTGCCGCCGCCGAGTGCCTTTTGCAGCACCAGATCGGAGGCGGGGAAGGCATCGGTATCCAGCCCGCAACGCAGCCGCCAGTAAGCGACCGTCCAGGGGCCTATGCCCGGCAGCGCCAGCAACTGCTCATCACTGGCTGTCGTGAGGGTCAGCTCACCGCTGGCCAGTGCCTTCGCCACTCCCCGCAGGGTACGAATACGGCTGCCGGGCATGCCGATGCCGTCGAGATCGAGTTCGCACAACTGGGCGGGAGTCGGTAGTTGCGCCACCCCGAATTGCGCCTCGGTGCGCGCCACCAGTCGCCCGAGTATGGTGATGGCCCCCTTGACCGAGACCTGCTGGCCGACGATGGCGCGCAGCATCACCTCGTATTCGTCCCAGCCTCCCGGCAGCCGTACGCCGGGCCAGCGCGCCTGCAAGCGGGCGAGCAGCGGATCCTGACCGAGCAGATCACCGATCCGCTGCATGTCGGCATCGAGATCCCACATCCGACGCACCCGATAGAGTAGATCGGGCAGCGCAGCGAGCGGCAGGTCATGGACGGTGAGCTGCAGGCTGTACCCCTTGCCCTGCGCGATGCGGACCAGCGCGACCTGATCGCCGACCCGATAGCGCCGCTCATACACCTCGCCATCTACCCGCTCCAGCCCCGGGATTGCCCGCAGCCGGTAGAACGCCAGCATGGCCGCCACGTCATACGGAGGGCGGTAGGGCAGTTGCAGCGTCAGGGTTGCGCCGCGCGGCTGATCGCTCATGTGCTCTGGCGCGTCACCGTGCTGCTCCTGCTGGCGCAGGGTGCGTGGGGCCAGCCCGTAGGCGTTGAGCCAAGCGTCATTGAAGCGGCGGATGCTGGCAAAACCGGCGGCAAACGCGATGTCGGTAATGGGCAGCCCGGTTTCGGTCAGCAGCCTTTTTGCGAGCAGCAAGCGGCGCGTCTGCTCCACCTGTTTTGGCGAGGCGCCGAGGTGCTGTTCGAACTGGCGGCGCAGGGTGCGTTCGCTGATCCCGGCCTCAGCGGCCAGTGCGGCGAGCGTGCCGTCAGCCAGCTCGCCGCGATCGATGCGCGCCAGCAGACGTGCCAGTTCAACCGGCAGATCGCCACGGGCGGCGGGGGCCAGCTCGGGGCGGCAGCGCATGCAGGGTCGCAGCCCATACTGCTCGGCGGCCGCGGCGCTTTGGAAGTAGCGCACATTGTGCTCGTGCGGTGGCCGTGCCGGGCAGACTGGCCGGCAGTAGATGCCGGTCGAGAGCACGCCGGTAAAGAAGCGGCCATCAAAACGAGCGTCGCGGGCGAGCCGTGCGGCGTGACACTGTTCGCGGCTGAGGGTGTTGATCACCTCATCCGGTGACGACTCAGGGCTTGGCTTTGCATTCATGGTGTTGGCGGCTTTGCTGGAATAGATGGCAAGAGAGTAAGGGGGCTCGGGGGCCATGACTAGCCAGAAACGGACAGAGATAGCAAAAATTGGCCAAAGGTTATTTTGCTCTTTCATTGCACGGCCGGGTTTCACTCTTCGTCACGCTGTTATTCATGTATCGCGGCTCGACAGAAGGGGGCATAACGGACGGGTCGGAGGCACGATTGGCCTAGCTTTATTTTCTTAGCGAGATTAGTGGCGGCGAAAACTGCTTAAAAATTAATAACAGATCACATAACTATCTTTTTTACGTTGAGTGTGGCGATTTTGTGTTGTTCAATCGAGTCAGTTAATTTTTGATGATTATTAAGTCATCACATCTGCGGCCTTAGGCCGACCAATAACAACAACACTTGCCAAGGATGATAAGTGAACGACTGTAAGGCATGGCCCCATTGCCGAGGCTTTAGTCTGATCGAGTTGTTGATCGCCATGACGGTTGTCAGCATTCTCGCGGCCATCGCGTTGCCAGCGTATCAGGGTTATCTGCAACAGGGACGTCGTTACGAAGCGCAGCAGCAATTGCTGGAGCAGGCGCTCGCCCTCGAACGTATCTATACCCAACAGGGACGTTATCCCGACACGTTTGCCACCCCTTCCAACACGGATTTCTACCAGTTCAGCTACAGCCAGCAAGATGCTGGCGACTACCTGCTCAAAGCCATTCCAACGACGCGACAACAGGATGAGTGCGGCACTCTGACCCTCGATCAGACCGGTTATCGCGCGGCCAATCGCCATGACTGCTGGGGATCATAAGATGAATGTGCGCGGATTTACCCTGATTGAGTTGATGATCACGGTCGGCATAGCCGCCATCTTGCTACTGGTCGGGTTGCCCTCCATGAGTCAGCGCCTTGCGGCCGAACGGCTCGATCGCAGTGCGACCGAACTCGCGTCTGCCTACCGCTTTGCCCGCAGCGAAGCGGTCAAGCTGACCCTGCCGGTGGTATTGCAGGGCACCGAGAACGGTGGCTGGGAGGTGATGGCTGACAGCAAGTTGCTGCGTCAGGCGGCAGCACCTGCTGGCGGAGTGGTGATCAAGCCGTTTGACCCCATCCAGATCGCGCCAACCGGCAGCAGCAGCCACGCCGAGATCATTCTGGCCAATCGCCTCGGTGAGCAGCGGGTGCTCTGCGTGGCCCCGAGCGGCCAGCTGCTGCAAGGGAGCTGCTCATGAGATACGCCGCACTTGCCCGCCAGCAAGGCTTCAATCTGGTGGAGATCATGGTCTCCATGGTGTTGGCTGTGATGGTGTTTCTCGGTCTCGCCAAGGGGCAGATGGTCTCGTTGCAGCAGGCGCATTACAGCTTGCAGAGCACGCTGGCCACGATCGAGGCGAGCAACAGCGTGGAGCAGATCTGGAGCTCGCTGTGTGAAGTGCAGCGCAAGCCCGAGCGGTTCACCCAAGCCGATTTTCTTGCCCGCTTCACCCTGCAGGATGGCCACCGGCTGGTGCTACCGAACCGTTATAGCGACAACTTTGTGGTCGCTATCGAGTGGCAGGATGAGCGGGTCTCCGGCGCCAAGCGGGTGGAGCTGAACGCAGGATTTCCGCCTTTATGCTAAGCGTCCTTTCACGGCAACGAGGCGTCAGTCTCGTCGAGCTGATGATCTCCATGGTGCTCGGTCTGATGCTGATGCTGGCGATTTTTGCCGGTTACGCCCCGATCAAGAGCACGGTCGAGCAGAGCAAGGCGTTGGAGCAGGCGAACGAAGTGCTGCGCTTTGCCACCCTCACCTTTACCAACAGCATCAAGCAGGCGGATCAGCTGATAGCCGTCACCCCTGATCGTCTGACGCTGGCTTTCAAGGTGGAAGGTGGCAGTCAGGTGCTCTCCTGCCTTGGCAACCAGAAAACCGCCGATTTTACCGAGCAGTACCGCTTCACTCCGCCGGTACTCAGTTGCGATGACGGAGATGGCCCGCGCCTGTTGCTGGCCCATCTTCAGGATCTTGAATTCGGCCAGCAGGGTGCACTGGTCAATATCCGCATCTTGCCCGAAGGGCTGCCGAGCTATCTGGCACCGGGAGTAGAGGTGCAGGTGGCCCGCCGCAAGGCGGTCTGGGCAGCAGCGTTGGCCACATCCGGTGCCAACGCCACTGCAGGGGGAGCGGGATGAACAAGGGATTGCAGGGGCAGCGGGGAGCCGTACTGCTGGTGGTGCTGGTGGTGAGCCTGCTGTCGAGTCTGCTGGTGTTTACCAGCATTCAGGAGAACCAGTTGCAGACTCGCCTGAGCGGCAATTTTCACAAGAAGATCAATGCGCAGCTCAGTGCCGAGCAGGGGATGAACGAGAGTTATCGTGCCCTGCATCAGGCGCTTGGCGCCGAACCGCGGATAGAGTGGGAGCAACTGGTGCAGAAGGTGCCTGGCAAGGGGGAAGGAGCCATGGCGGGCAGCCGCTTCAGCATCGATCAGCTGGATGCCTCCACAGGCAGCAAGCTGGCGTTGCAGAGCCATGGCCGCTATCTGGAGGGCAATGCCAGCCTCAACGCCCTGTTTACCCTCAAGCGCGAGCCCGGCAATCTCATCTTTCAGGATTCGGTGGTGGCATGCGAAGGGCTAAGCCTTTCCGGTAGCGGTTTTATCGACAGCTACGATTCGCGCAAGGGCAAATATGGCGGCACCAACATTAACCAGAATGCCAAGGTGGCGACCGTCAGTGACAAGGCCAATGTAGTGCTCGACGGCAATTCGCCAATTTGGGGCGATGTACGGGCGACCGGCTCCGTGACCCTGAACGGATCTTCTCCCATCTCAGGCAACGTGAATGCCGGGAGTGACGTCATTATCTCCCCCTCTTCGGACAAGATTGTCCGGGTCTCCGGCAATGTGAAAGGTGGCGGTAGTTTGACCCTGAAAGGGGGGCGCATCGGTGGTCAGGTGGCGGTCAATGGCAATGTTTCCATGGACTGGGGTACCAGCATCGACAGCGGCAAACTCAGTTATGGTGGTGCTGGTTTTTTTAAAGATCAGGAGAATCAGAAGTATCTGGATCCCGAGTACCGCAACGATCCCAGGTTGCCACCTGTGGCCGGGCAGGTGTGTGACCCGCTCAATGTGACCGCGCTGCCGAACTCTCCCAAGCTGGCCAATCTGCCGCTGAATGGCCCGTTGACGCTGGGCGCCACCCAGCAGATGGTGCTGACCACGGATCCTGCCACTGGCTCGGTCACCAGCAGCAACCAGCACAAGCCCGGGCTACCGCTACCCGGCAAGGGGGAGCTGTTTGGCAAGGAGCAGACCGTTTACAAGCTCGACAGCCTCAATATGGGGGCCGATGCCAGTCTCACCATCAAGGGGGATGTGGTGCTGCTGATCGACAAGGATTTCACCATGACTGGCAGCAACAAGTTGACGGTGAGCGAGGGGAGCAGTCTGACCCTGATCGTCAGCGGCAAGGTTGATCTCGGGGCCGGTGCCGAGGTGACGGCAGTCAAGCAGGGGCTGACCGCTGGCGGTACGCCCGCTATCTCCATCTATTCCGCGTATAGCGGCAAGGATGGGATCAAGCTGTCGGGCAATACCCCGCTCTATGCCGCCCTCTATGCCCCGCTCACCGAGATGAAGATCAGCGGAAGTGGCGGTCTGTACGGGGCGGTGCGTGCAAAACACTTGACCGAGAGCGGTGCGGGCGGGGTGCACTATGACGAGGCGCTGGGCATGGCAGATCTGGGGGAGGATCAGGGGCCGCCTCCAACGCTGGCACTGCGGCAGTGGCACTTTGTGCAGTGAGGCTGGCGAGCCGCTAAAAAGGATCGAACGGGGCGCGCAACTGTGAGAAGGTGGAGATCTGTCCACCCAGCCGTTCACTGTTGAGGAGTGTTTCATGCCAGGCCCCGCTCGCGCCGGTGCCCTGATCTATGCCAAGGATCCGGGCCTGCTGACCCACTTTTACCGTACCCTGCTGCAGATGGTGGTCTGCAGTCAGGATGAGCAGTTGGTGGTGCTGGAAAACAGCGATATCCAGCTGCTGATCCACGCCATTCCCGAGCCTTATGCCGGGCAAGTTGTTATCAAGCGGCCGCCGGAATTGCGGGAAGAGGGGGCCATCAAGCTGTTCTTCACCGTCTCCAGCCTCGCCTGGGCAGAAGCGAAGGCGGCGGATCTCGGCGGCGGTTTGCTGCCACAGCAGTGGACGGGGCCCGGCTTTGTGGTGCGCAACGCCTTCGACCCGGAGGGCAATATCCTGCAACTGCGCGAGTTGCTGGGTTCCCCTGATCCTCTCTGAATCCTCTCTTTGTTCAGCATTGCTGTGACGGTGATCGCCATAAAAACGGGGCCCTGTAGTGGTCAACTAAAAAGGGCCCCGTTCTGCTGTTAGCTTACTGCGCTCATTACTTCAGGTAGCGCTGTTCCAGATGCTGGCGCAGCCAGTGCGGGTTGAGCGCTTCACCGGTGGCGCGGCGCACCAGCTCGTCGGTGCTGTGCAGGCTCCCCTGTGACCAGATGTTGCGTCCGAGCCAGCCGAAGATCTCCGGCAGGCGGCCCGCCGCGATCACCTCACCCATGCTGCCCAGCTCTTTCTCGAGGGCAAAGCGCAGCTGGGCGGCATACATGGCGCCCAGGGTGTAGCTCGGGAAGTAGCCGAACGAGCCGTCGGTCCAGTGAATATCCTGCATGCAGCCATTGCGGTAGTTGCCCTTGGTGGAGAGCCCCAGCCACTGCTGCATCTTGGCATCCCACAGCTCGGGGATGTCGGCCACCTCGATCTTCCCTTCCACCAGATCGCGCTCCAGCTCGTAGCGCAGGATAACGTGGGCCGGATAGGTCACCTCGTCCGCATCGACCCGGATAAAGCCCGGCTCGACCCGGCTGTAGAGCTTGGCCAGATTGTCCGGCGCAAACGCCGCCTGTTCGCCGAAGTGGTGACGAATGCGTGGTGCCAGCAGCGCGAGGAAGGCCGGATGATGCCCCAGCTGCATCTCGCAAAACAGGCTCTGACTCTCGTGGATCGCCATGGAGCGCGCTTCGGCCACCGGCTGACCCAGCAGATGGCGCGGCAGCCCCTGCTCGTAACGGGCGTGACCGGTCTCGTGCACTATGCCCATCAGGCTGGAGACAAACTCCTGCTCGTTATAGCGGGTAGTGATCCGAACGTCGGTCGGCACGCCGCCACAGAAGGGGTGGCTGCTCACATCGAGGCGACCGTGGGCGAAATCAAAGCCGAGCAGCCCCATTACCTCCTGACCGAGCGCCTGCTGGGTGGGGATAGGGAAGGGGCCTTGCGGCAGTAGCAGGGCATCGCCCTTCTGCTGTTCACTCACGGTCTGGATAAGAGCCGGCAGCCAGCTGGCCAGATCGCCGAAGATCTGATCGAGCCGCGCGCTGGTCATGCCCGGCTCATAGAGGGCCAGCATGGCGTCGTAGGGGCGCACGCCAAGCGCATCGGCCCGTAATTGCGCCACTTCACGGGAGAGTTTCACCACCTCCTCGAGATTGGGGGCAAAACCGGCCCAGTCGTTGTTCTTGCGCTGGCTGCGCCAGGCGTGCTCGCACTTGCTGCCAGCGAGCGACAGCGCTTCGACCAGCTCACCGGGCAGCAGGCTGGCATCTTGCCACTGGCGCTTGATCTCACGGAGGTTGGCGAGTTGAACTTCATCGAGCGGCTCACTCTCGGCCTTGGCAATCCAGTCGCCCAGCTCGGGAGCGGTGCGCTTCTGGTGGATCAGCAGACCGAGTTCGGCCATCGCTTCGGCGCGGGCATCGTTGCCCCCTTCCGGCATCATGGCCGCCTGATCCCAGCCGCAGATGGCGGCGAGGTGGCTAAAGCGGTGGATCTGCTGCTGATGTTGTTCAAGCTTTTGATATGACATGGGATTGTCCTTGTTATCGTCCCTGATGGTATGCCGCCCCGTACCTGGCATGATCGGGGCCGTTCGATGCTAACACCACCGCTGTATAGTTGACCACCTTCATGCTGGCGGGCAAAAGACGTGGGGGCGAGAGGCGGATTAGCCGAGCCGCTTCTGGTGCCGCTCGCGGTTTTCCGCTTTTTTGCGTTCGCTTTTGCGCAGCAGCACGTATAGAGCACCGCTGCCGCCGTGGCGACGCTCTGCGCTGTGGATCGCCATGACGGCGGGCAGTTGCGGCAACCAGGCGCTGACATAGCTTTTCAGCAGGGCGCGCGGGGTGCTGCGCTCCCCCTTGCCGTGCAGGATCAACAGGCAGCGGATATCCCGGACTTCACAATCCGCAATGAACTGCACCAGCGTCTGGCGCGCTTCGTTGAGGGTTTTCTGGTGCAAGTCCAGGCTTGCCTGCAGCTCGTATTTGCCGAGCCGCAGCTTCTTGTAGACCCCCTCCTGCACCCCATCACGCTTGAAGCCGACGATTTCGTGCGGATCTAGCATCTCGATGGCCTCCATGGTGAGGTGGTCGAGGGCGAGTTGTTCGGCAGTGGCAGCCTGGCGGCGAGCGAGCTGCGCCTCGGTCGGGGCGGATTTGGCCGCATGGGGATGGATGTTGTTGCTGCGAATGGGCCGCACGTCGGCCACTTCATTCATGAATAGCGAGAGTTCGTCGTTATGAGACACGGCAGGCTCCCCATAAGAAAAAGTGGGGGCCATTATAACGGCCGCAACCGGCACAGAAAACGGGGAAAGGGGCAGGGGATAAGGGGCGACCAGCATGGACACTGGTGCAGTCTGGCCCGGGAAGCACAGTCGCGAACCATAAAACAGCACAGGCGGTCAGTGTGAGCTGCCGCCTGTGGTCAGAGGATTATTTTCCCTCTTTGGGCTGTTGAGAATGGGGTTGCTGTGAATGAGGCGGTTGCGAGTGCATCACCTTGTAGATGAAGTAGGCCGCGTAAGAGCTGATGAGCAAGAAGGTGCCGATAATCACCAGCATCGACATCAATCCCACGCTGTTGCCAAACATCAGGTCCAGCCAAAAGTCCATTTTATTGCTCCTGTCACCCGGTTGATGACAGGCATGATAAATACCTCTTTGCCCCGTCCGGGATGATCCCGATCAACTCCCTTGCAGGTTGTTTAATAACCAGCGCGTTCTGTGATCGTTCTCACTGGACTCCTTGCTACCGAGCCTGCACAGGGCCCGGTGTGGTGAGCGGGGTAATGCGCCACCCCTGCTGCTCCAGCAACGTCAGCAACCCCTGTTCGCCGTAAAGGTGCAGGGCGCCTACCACGATAAAGCTCTCGTTGGGCAGGGTGGACCATTTCTTCAGCCAGTTGTGGTTGCGCTCGGCCAGCAGGGTCTGCTCCATCCAGTTCTGTAGCGCGGGGGGAGCCATCTCCTCCTTGAGCAGATTGATCAGCGTCGCCTCATCTCCCTGCTGCCACGCCTTCATCACGGCGGCGAAACCACTCTCCAGCATCGGTAGCTCATCCAGGGTGCTGGCGAGCATCAGGGTCTGGTTGTCACCCACGCTGGCCAGATAACCGAGCTGCTCCAGCAGGGTTTCAAAACCCACTACCGGTTTGCCCTCTTTGGCGGCCCGGACGGCAAAGTGCTGGTCTATCCCGAGTTCACTCTTGAAGTCGGAGCGGGCCATGGCGGCCTGGGTCAGGGTAATGGCGGCAAACCATGGGCGCAGGGTGGCGAGGGTCGCCTCGTCGATGCCATAGCGGGCGCCCGCCATCAGGGTGCGTTGATAGAGCTCGGCAGGCAGATGCTCCTTGAGCGGTTTGCCATCCACCAGTCGGGTGAGGGAGCCGGTCTGTTGCCACTGATCCGGCGTGATGCTGTTCATGTCCACCTCCATCACCAGTGCGCGACTCTGCAGCCAGGCACGCTCCACTGGCTCGGGTAGCGGATAGAGGGCTGGTTTGCCCGCATGGATGGAGCCCAGCAGCCAGTGTTGCTGGTTGCCCTTGCTCACCCGATAGAAGGCGGGATCGGCAAAGGCGTGCAGCGGTAGCAGCAGGCAGAGCAGGAAGACAAAGAGGGTGCGATGAAAACTCATGGAGATCCTTAATGTGCGCCGGGTGACTTCTCTTGCAGACAATAACCCCTATGATAAGTCCTCATTTCAGATAACCAAGAGGTTTGCCATGCCCCATCTTCGTTTTCGCGCCGTGACGCTCGAGACCCTGCAACAGGTGAGCGGCCCGCTGCTGGCCGAGCTTTGCGAGCTGACCGGCGGCAAGCCGGAGTTTGTCACCATGGAGCGGATTGATAGCTGCTGGATACGCAACGGTGAGCCAGAGACGGGTTTTCCGTTTGTCGAGCTGCACTGGTTCGAGCGGCCGCAGGAGATGCAGGACGCCGCCGCGCGCCTTATCACGCGCCATTTGAAACTAGTGCTGGGGGAGCAGACCTATGTGGTGGTGCAGGTGATCCCTCTGGTCAAGAGTGCCTACTACAGCAATGGCGAGCACTATTGAAAAGAGGGACAAACAAGGTTGGCGGATTGGATTACGCCGCTATACAGCTAACTCAAACTGGGCGGCAGGATGCTTGTCGCCCATCACGGGATCAGGCCGATTTGGCCAGCAGTTTATCGAGCCAGCGAGTGGGCAATACCCGTCGCAAGAAGGCAAACAGCCGGGTTGGCGTGGTCACCGGATAGCGTGCCTTGGGATGGGCGTGGGTCAGCGCATGGAGCAGCGGCGGGATGCAGGCTTCGCTCGGGAGGGTAAAGCCGCTGGTGGCCCCCTCTTTTTCCAGCCGCGTCAGGGTTTGGCGGTAGGCCGACTGATGACGGCTCTGGGCCGGATCGATGTGCCGCAAGAAGGCGCTGCGGGCATTGGCACGAAAACAGGTATCGATGGGGCCCGGTTCAATCAGGCTGATATGTACCCCGCTACCCGCCAGTTCGAGGCGCAGAGTGTCGCTATAACCTTCCAGCGCAAATTTGCTGGCGTTGTAGGCGCCGCGATACTTCATGGCAACCAGTCCCAGAACCGAGCTGTTCTGCACTATCCGCCCCTCTTTGGCTTCCAGCATCGGAGGCAGCACCTGACGGATCAGATGGTGCCAGCCAAACAGGTTGGTATTGAATTGTTCCCTGAGCGCCTCGGTGGGCAGATCTTCCAGCGCCCCGGGTTGGCCATAAGCGCCATTGTTGAACAGGCCATAGAGGCGCCCGCCTGCCAGATGGAGCGCCGCACTGGCCCCCAGTTCGATGGAAGCAGGGTCCGCCAGATCCAGCTGAACTGCCAGCAATCCCTGTTGCTGCAAACGGGCCACATCTTCCGCCTTGCGCGCCGAGGCGATCACGGTAAAACCGTGCTGCCCGAGCGCCTGTGCGGCGGCGAGGCCAATACCGCTGGAACAACCGGTGATCAGAACAAAACGGGGCATGATGGCGTCCTTGTGACTGCTGACAAAAGCGTGTGGGCAGGTGAGCGGGTAAAATTCTTATCCGGCTCGCATGTTAGCTTGCCAACCGGCAAAAAGAAAACCGGGCCAAGTGGCCCGGTTTGCTGACATCGTATTGCCTGATTACATGATGGTAAACGGAGCAATTATGTGGAACTTGACGTCACGCTCGGAGGTAAACATGTTGGGATAAGCCCAGCTACCCAGTTCATCTTGCTTGTTGTTATAGTCGGTGAAGTGCAGTTTGAACAGGGTGCCTTTCAACTTGCCATCTTGTACGGTGTACATGACATCGAAGTTGGCAGCCCACTCTTCCCCATTTTTCAGACCTGTAGTGGGATTCTCAGCATCCCAACCATAGGCACCGGATACACCAACTGCCCAGCCTGGCGCGCCTACAAGATCATCCAGAGAACGTGTTACGCCGGCGAACAATGCCTTCTCGTTGTGGTTGTTCCAGTCAGAGCGGGAATCCCACCAAATTTCGTTGGCGCCTTGAGAGTTTGCGTAACCTGTAGTCAAGCGAGGCAGGTAGTTACCTAAAGCCCCTTCCGCTTTGGTCCACAGCCCTTCCAAGCGGAAGCCATATTGGGCGTAGTTCCATGCAGCAGTCAAAGCTTGCTGCCATGCCAGCCCATCGTAGTCATTGTTTTCGGTTTCAGAGCCGTAGAATTGATAACTGGTGGAGAGGCCGCCTAGCACGTCAAACTTGTGAGCCAGTTTGAAGTGGTAGCTGTCCATATAGCCTTCGGACTGACCGAAGGAACCAGTCACGGCAGTGCCATTTTCGAAGGTATAACGAGCAGCTAAACCGTGGATATAGTCGATGCTGTTTTCATCGCTAAATGCTGAACTGCCCGCATACATAGTCTTTTTAGAGAAACCAGCAGTCTCTTTAAACCACGGTGCCTTGTATTCATCGGCAATTGCGTAAGTAAGGTAGAGACCGCCAAAGTTGCCTTCGACTTGGCCACCACGATAGGTACCTGGTTGATAGGACCAGTTAACACCGATCACTCCGGGAACGTAAAGCTGGGTATAACCACCTTTTGCGGTGACGCCAGTGTTACCAAAATTGAACTTAAGCGCGGCATTAGACAAGCTAAATCCATTTTCGGATAAATTATCCATTTTTTCGCCCCATTGTCTGCCAATGAAGCTGAACTCGTTTTCTTCGTTAACACCATTACTTTCATCGATGGAGAGATCGTAGGCACCAAATCCACCCAGATCCAGACCGATAAAGTTCCACGCATAACCCGAGTTAAAGTTCAGTGCGGCTTGAGCGGTACCATGGCTAAGATTGGAATGATATTTTCCATCGCCAGTAGCGCCACCTTGGATGCGCTGACGATCACGCTGGAAGTAGAACAGACCGCCGGTCAGTTTGGAGTCTTTAACGAAGGTTTCATAGGACTGGCCGTATTCCGGGCTCATCATATCCTGAGCTGCCAACGCCATACCGGGGGCGACCAGAGCGGCTACCACAGCGGCACTCAAAGCGGCGCGCTTGAAGATCACTTTTTCCATTTTTATTGCTCCTGATTTTATGGACTTAGCTTTTTTTTTCCGGCAGTTGGCATCGGGCCTACCGCTCGGTATTGGCATTGCAATCAAAGCCCCGAAGGGCAAAAAATCTTGTCTTGGCTACCTGCAAACCCGGATGTCTTGGCACATCTGTAGTTGGCAGTCCTGATCATCACATGTTGTTTTTTTATGTTCCGATTCTTGGCTATCGGACAACCCCAAGAGTACGTTCGCGGTGCGAAATATCAATGAAAAGTTCCCTCAACGTTTCAAAAGTATGACCGAGTGCAAATAATCATGGGCAAGGTCGTAAACAGCCTCATGGCAGGTATCACGGTGATGAGAGCGTTTTCTTGAGGCTGCGGCCAGCGCCAGTGCGGGTTTTCATCCGGTACGGGGGAAGAGGTGTCAGTTAACCTGCCGATAACAGATAATTTTGTGCTACAAAAAAACTTTCCCTCTGGTCGAGGGAAAGTGATCTGGCAAAGATGTGGGGCGAATAGGGGTCAGCCTTGCTGGCCGAGGATGCGGGGGATCTGCTGCGCCTGATGGTGGATATGGGAGGAGACCTGCACCGAGAGCTGACTCACCTGACGGGCATGCTGATGGATACGGGCGATCAGATCGGCAAAACTGGCCAGTTTGTGTTCCTGACTTTTGGCGTTGTCGGCCCCCTGCAGGGCGATCACTGCGGTGTTGCGGGCGATCTCCCTCACTGCCTGGGTAGTCTGGCGCAGTTGTTCCGCCTGCGCCCGCTGGCGGCTTGATTCGCTGGTGATCCGGTTCAGTACAGTGCCAAGTTGTTCACCAGATTGGGTCAGGCGCCCCAGAATATCGGTGATCTGGTTGAGGGATTGCTGGGTATTGGCCGAGAGGTGGCGCACTTCATCGGCAACCACGGCAAAACCGCGTCCCTGTTCCCCTGCGCGGGCCGCTTCGATGGCGGCGTTGAGGGCCAGCAAGTTGGTTTGCTGAGCGATATGACCGATCACATCGACAATGGCCGTCACATCGGCAACCGAGCGGGTGAGGGCTTGCAGCGCCTCATCGCTCTCGTCAATCGCCAGTCCTGTCTGATGAGTGGCGTGTAGCATGCTCCCCACCAGATCTTCGCTCTGGCTCATCGCCTGTTCGTTATGGTGGGCATGCTGGGCGATGTCGGCGGCGACCTGATGGACCTCTCCGGCCAGCTGGTTCAGCTCATCCATCATCTGGCCGCTCTCGTCGACCACCTGTTCGGTAGTGCGGGTGCTGTGGTGGATCTCGTCAACCTGACTGACCATCCCTTGCAGACTGAGGGATACCGCTGACAGCTGCCCCTCTTTTTGTTGTTGGTCCAGTTGCAGGCGACCGATCAGCCGATTGTAGCTGGCAACAATATCGGCCAGCTCGTTGCGATCGCGCCCGGTAGGCAACGGCTCGGCCTGCCCCGTCTGATCGAGTTGCATAAAAGCTCCGCGCAGTCGCAACAAGGGGGTGAGCAGCCAACGTCGTTGCACCAGCGCAAACAGCAGGGCGACTATCACCAGGCAAAGCGCCAGCGTACCGAGGATGGTGGCCAGCTCCTGATTGACGGCTTGCCGTTCGCGGGCAAGTTGTTCCCCCATCTGTCTGGTCGCTTGCAACATGGCCATGATGTCTTGCTGCACGGTCTGGCGGCCAGCCTGTTGCTGTTGTAGCGCCGTGCGGCTGTTGGCCAGCTCCTGCGGATAGCGGCCCAGCAGTGAGCGTAATTCGCTGCGCGGTTGATCTCCCAGCTCCTTGCGTACCGGCTCCCCCAGCGTGAACTCATCGGCGGGCGCCTCTTCATACAGGCCGATCAGCGGCAAGGCTTGCAGCGCTTGCGCCTGTTTTTGCAGTGCCTCCAGCTCAAAGCGGATCCCTTCGAGCAGCTTCTCATTGCCCTGCTCCATATAGCTTTGGCGCAAATGGGCGAGGCGCGGCAGGCCCGCCAGGATTTCGGCCGCACCGCGGCGATATTGCTGTGCCGCGGTAGATTGTTCCGCGCTGGCGCCTTGCTCCCCATAGCGGATCAGCGCCATGGCCTGGCTGCCCAGCTCACTCTCCGCATTTTGCAGCAGCAGCTGGCTGTTGCCCGAGAGCTTGCCTGCGGCCTGATAGTCGTGTGCGATGCGCTGCCCCATCTGTTCGAGTTGCTGCCTGAGCGGGGCCGCCACGGCATCATCCTGAGTGGTCAGCGAGGAAAGCGCTTGCTGGCGGATCTTCTCCGCAGCGGTCAGTTGCTGTGGATCGCCGCTGTTGAGGTAGTCACGCAGGCTGTTTTGCAGGGTCACTGTCACCAGTTGTTGCAGCGTCTCGTGCTGATGCTGGGCCTGATTGGTACGGGCAAGCTGTTGCCAGCCGTGGTAGAGGGCCAGCGCCTGTCCTCCCGCGACCAGTAACAAAACAAGGGAGGAGAGGGTGGCGTAATGGGCGATTTTCACGGGGTAATTCCTGTCAGCACAGACCATGGGGGAGCGTGGCCAGAGCCTAAACAGGGATGATGGCGTTTTTATGACAGCATGGTCAGGTGGTCCTATCTTGCCGGCTTAACTGGCTGGGGATACCTGAGCGCTGTTGCGTTGGCCAAGCATACCGAGCAGGGCGCCTCCCATGATAAGTGCACCGGCCAGCAGATGGCGCGAAGTCAGCGTTTCTCCATTGAGCAACACCAGCAGCAAGGTACTCAGCAGCGGTGTCAGGTAGGCAAGGGCACCGATCCGGCGTGGATCGCCGTCTCGCAGTGCCAGATACCAGGTCACAAAGGCCGCCCCCATAGGGCCCAGCGCCAGCCCAATGATGAGGCTCCAGTCACTGGTGGGGATCTGCGCGAGCGGCAGGGGCCCCTCCAGCAGACGGGCAAGCAGCAGCGCCAGCAAACCCGCGGGCAGACAGGCTGCCGCAGTGACCACGGCGGGGGCTGGCGGCAGACGGCGTGATAATACCGAGTAGGCTCCCCAGACGACAGCTGCACCGAGCGCCAACAGGTATCCCGGCAGATAGGCCTGCTGCAGTTGCAGCTCGCCATCGACCATCACCAGCATGGAACCCGCCAGACCAAAGGCGCCAGCCAGCAGGTGATGGGCATGGAGTGGATGGCCGGGCAACAACAGCGGGGTGAACAGAATGATGCAGAGCGGCCAGAGGTAGTTGATGAGGTTGGCCTCCAGCACCGGGGCATGGCGAAAGCTCATAAAGAGCAGCAGATGGTAGAGCAGCAATGCCGTAACCGTCACCAGCCAGGTAATAGGACGAGCGCGCCATTGGCGCCAAAACGGCAAAGCCCCAACCCCGCAGAAAAACAGCACCAGCCCGACCAGCACCAGTGGTGACACGCTGGTGACCCGTGACGTCAGCGCCGCCAGCGAGGCCCACAGCACAATGGTCAGCAGTGCAAAACCGGTGGACCTATCCCACCAGGAACATCCGGACATCCAACACTCCTTTGCAAGATGAAACAGGGCTTGGCCTCAAAGACAAGCCAAAGAGAAGCAGTCTATCAGAGAGAGCGCATGCTCTGAACGCAGAAAGGAGAGGGTCATTACGGTTGGATGGTCGGATTCATTGTCGCCAAAAACGACCAAGGGGTTAGCATCATGGCGATGCTAACCCCTTGTTTTATATGGCGCTCCCGACTGGAGTCGAACCAGTGGCCTGTCCCTTAGGAGTCTAGATGTTATTAGTTTCATATAGAATCAGTTGGTTTTATCTGAGATTATATTTTGATTAAAAACAGCATGTTACTTAATATGTTTGTATCCAGTGGTTTCATGAAGTCTCACTCCAATGCACTGCGTTGGAGGGGTACGAGGAGGGGTACGGATGGCGATAAGTAAAGACTTGGAGGTCTCGTCACTCAAGCCAGTTGAAGGTGTTAAAGTTAAGCGCTATGCGATTCAATCGAAGCATGGTGGTGGGCTCAAAATAGAAATCCGTGAAAGTGGCCTCAAGCGTTTTGTATATCGCTTCAAGATTGGTGGTAGTGAAGGCGAATTGTTGCTGGGGAGTTATCCTGCCCTGACTCTGGCTAAAGCTAGAGAGGAGCATGGGAAAGCCGTGCAGCTTGTGAAGCGGGGCATTGACCCCACCAAGTTTGCGGCACAAGAAAAGGCTAAAAATGAAACGGCTCTGACGATGGATGAGTTACTCGGACGATGGCTCGATGCGCAACGTGTTGCTCAGGTCGTCAAACCCAAAACCCTCCAATGTCATCAGGATCGTTGGAATCGTCATCTCAAGAAGACCCTGGGCAATATTCGCTTAATCGATCTGACTCGTGCCCACTTGGCACAAGCGTTAGAGATAACTAGGCGCGCAACAAAAGACGAAACCCGTAAGGGGTTGGGAACGCTGAATCAGATGTTGGATTATGCGGTGGTTCACTGCCTGATTGAAGCTAACCCGGCAAGGCTATTACGGCCAAAAGATTTTGGCGCCAGCGCAGGGGCTCCAAGAGAGCGTTGGCTGACTGTCCCCGAATTGCGCAGGTTATGGAAGGCCATTGATGAGGACTTGGGGAGCGGCGGCAGCCTGGCTGCTGGGGGACGGGGCGTTTCTCGCCATGCCACTATTTCTCTGCCTGCAGCGAATGCGATCAAGCTATTGATACTGACCGGATGTCGGCGTAGTGAAGTCGCCAATATGCGTTTTTCACAGATCAAAGATGATATATGGACCATTCCAGAAACGAAAAATGGTAGAGCTCATACAGTCTTTATTTCTCCTCAAGCAAGATCAGTAATTGAAGTTCAGGGACAGTATTCCAATGGTGATTTTGTATTTGAATCAGATCGGCCAAAAACAGATGAAATAGAGCCAATATTAGTCGATTCAATTACACGAGCACTAAGACGATTCATTGCTCGCTCTCTATCTGATATGGAGCCATTTACTATTCATGATTTACGTCGAAGTGCTGCAACTAACTGGGCGGAAAGACTGGATACTGAGGAAAGGGTAATTGAGCTTTGCTTGAATCACACACCCATTAACAAACTTATTAGAACTTATCACCGCTCACGTCATGCCGAGAAAACCCGACTTGTCTGGATTAATTGGGGGAGACTGGTAGCTGATGAGGTGATGCAAGAGCCTGTTGCTGAAACAGTATTCAATAACGTTGTGAAGTTGAGTTTTAATAGAAAGTAAGTGGCTATGATAATGTTGAGTGATGGACTAAATGATTTTATCATTTAGTCCATTTTATTTATATTGAACACTGTTTTGCGTATGCTTCTCTAATCAATTCTTCTATGATAGCATTTTTATTTTTGTTTTCTACTTGGCTTAGTTCGTCAAGAATATCGCCTATGTCTTTGCTCATGTTAATACTGTATTGTTTTTTCTCTAAATTTTTATCGCGATATACTTTTTGGCTCCATGCCTTTTTGATGTTGGAAACTAGAAGTTTGTACCTGTCTATATTGACGACGCTTAAAACATCAAAAAATGAAATGAGATCATCTTTTTGAGCCGCAGTGCTATTTAGCACTAGTGGTGTGTAATCTATTCTTTTATGTTCTAGGTAATGGTGTAACCATGAAACTTTGTCTTTATTGTGTTTTTTAAACCAAGCTGTAATTTCATCATTTTTCATTATTGATTCAGAAAATCCAGATATAGCTCGTGCTAGCTTTTCTTTTGCTGCTTTATTGCAAGGGAGTCTATTGATGGTTGATATTATATTCTGCATGCTTACGTTGCTGTTTTTTTTGCTATCCATGCTGGTGTGAATTTTTATGTTTTCATCAACCAATGATTGGTGGATAACAAAGTCATAGTTTTTATCTAATATTTGGTCTCTGCTATCATCTCGTATAGTAATGTGACTAATTAGTCTCCATATGAAGCAATTTAACCGAGTGTTTTTATTTTCTAGCCAGTCAAAATTTTTTTCTGTAAGACATTTTTCATGAAATTCGTTTTCTAAAGTACATATCCACCTTTGAAGCTCAAAAGGATTTTCATCTCTTGGATTGTAGTTACGCATAAATACGTCAGCGCTAGGTTCTTTGCAAGCGCGCGCTAAATACTTCATTAACATGGGGTGTGGTGGAGTGTCTGCAGGTGATGCATGATTAATTTGTCCTGTTCTATACCAGAGATAATCCACAAAAATAGGACTATCTAATTTCTTTAAAACTTTTATATCAACACCATATTCAGTAACAGCCATGGAACATTACCTCTGATCTACATTGTAGTTATTATCGTGGTTTTATTAGTGCATTAGTGTGTGTTTTTTAGTAGCGTTTTTCAAGTGTTTGTTGTGGTCTTATGTTGGCGTGATGCCATGTTAGCACTGGGGTTTATGAGATGGAAGCGCCATTATTAATGGGCTGGACCTAAATTTGGTTGGCATGATCACATGCCATGTATGCACCTTGTCAGTTGTTGGAGCGTAATGTGTGAAGCGTGGTTTGTAATTTTTAACATCGCTGGTCCAGCTATGAGCAAATAGCTGGACCAAAAAAGTGAAACTAATAAAACTCAAAGAAGTCACGGAAATTACGACGTTATCCAAAGCGACTATTTATCGCTTGATGAGTAAAGGGGAATTTCCAGGTGCCATTCCTTTAGGGCCTCGTGCGGTCGCTTGGAAGCTGTGTGAAGTAATTGAATGGATTGATTTGAAGGCATCTTCCAGATAGGAGGTATCGAGCTAAGTTCAGAGTAAATTCTTTGTCTTAATGCTCGGCATTATCGAGCGCTTATCGAAAATAACCAAGCTTTTCTCGGCGATTTAGAATGTCGCTCAGTTCGGTAATAGTATTACATATACACACAAGGTGTATAACAAGGTAGAGGGGGCAGGAGATATATCGAGGGTGAGAGTGATACACCATCAGAGTGTATCACAGGGTATGTGAACGAGAATATGTGATATATACACATCGTGTATACCAATCAGATGCACATCAGGCTTGTACATCAGATATAAGCCATTGGCTGTATTGTTCTGCATAGCAAAGTATATGTAATGCACAGAGTGCTAAATGCAGGTTGGTATATCAACCTAGTGGTTTGATAAGAGAGAACAGTATCAGTTGTCCGTAAAGTTTTACGTAGCAATCCTCATTAATTAGGATAAGTGAAGTCACCTGAGTATCTAACCAACGGGTATAGGTATTCCATGCGTGCTATAGGAACTTATATGAAATCAAAAGTCGGGTATCATTTAATAGCCGACGAGCTAGAAAACTTACGAGTTGTGGCTGAGGCTAAGTATGGTTCAATATCTTTTGAACAGTTGAAAACATCCGTGGAGGTAATTGCTAACTTCTTGAATAAACACCCACGAGTGTTTGCAGTGCGTGTTGACCTACGCTTTCCCCAGATACCAGTTATGGATGATCCGGACATGCCGACAAGTTTTCCACCGGAGGTAGAGGAGGAAAAGGTTATTAAGCGATTTATAGCTTCACTAAAAAGCCAAATACAGGCGGCACGTCACCGTAAGGGTAAGACGGGTAAACCATTCTTCTTGGGATTTATCTGGGTGAAGGAGCAAGTAACAAGCCAGTATCCTCATTATCACGTGGTGCTACTATTTAATCGAGATGATTACGGACATCTTGGGGACTACTCTAATCTCGATGGAGATAACATGGCTATGCGTATCCGTAAAGCTTGGTGTAGTGCCTTGAGGCTCGCATACCCTGATTATGCGTCTTTGGTACATTTCCCTGATGATGCAGAGTATCGATTTGATCGCCGAGATGCTGACCTACACAATGAGAAATTTTATAAATTCTTGGAGAGGACCGCGTATTTATTTAAATTACGCACGAAAGTACGAAACAGCCGTAATTTTGGGCGTAGTCAATTGATAAGGTAATGTTCACACTTAATTCACTGGCCCTAGCGGGGATGCTTGGCCATTTAAATTCAATTCGGGAGAATCTACTCCCGGATCTGTTAAGCTAATCCTTCATTTGTTATCGCATTAGTTGGAGTAACCCATGGCAGCCTGTCACCTCCCTTCACCCTGACCCACGTCTGCTGAGTCGAGTGGCTGAGATCGCCGAGTTGGTGGGGCAGTGGCGGTTTGCTCAGAGCTCCCAGGTGCCGATGCTGCGTCGAGAGAACCGGATCCGCACCATCCAAGCCTCGCTGGCTATAGAGCACAATACCCTGAGTGTCGAGCAGGTGACGGCAGTGATTGAGGGGAGGACGGTGCTTGGGCTTCCACGGGAAATCCAAGAGGTCCGTAATGCGTTTGCGGCCTATGAAGCAATTCCTGATTGGGATCCGGCTTCCGCTGATGATCTACTCGGTGCTCACAGACTCCTGATGCGTGGACTCTGTGATGATGCGGGTCACTGGCGTAGCGGTGGTGTAGGTATCTATCGAGGCGAGCAGTTAGTACATATGGCTCCCCCTGCGAACCAGGTCCCTCGTCTGATGGGACAGCTATTGACTTGGCTGGCTGAGACCGAGGCTCATCCGCTGATCGCTTCCTGTGCCTTGCATTATGAGTTGGAGTTTATTCATCCCTTTGCGGATGGAAATGGTCGGATGGGACGTTTATGGCAGACGGTGACCTTGAACCGCTGGCAGCCTGTAATGGCATTCTTACCCGTGGAGACGGTCATTAAGGCACGGCAAGATCACTACTATCAGCAGCTAAGTCAGGCTGATAGTCGCAGTGATTGTACCGAGTTCATCCTCTTTTTACTGGAAGCACTGCGCGATGCGCTGGCCCAAGCGATTGCGATTCAACCTGCAGCAGTATCACCTCATCAGGAGAAAATGCGGGTAGAAATGAAGGTTGAAACGCAGGTAGAAAAGCGGCTCAAAACCCCCCATGCCATCTTGGCGGAACTGACGGCTGAGCCGACCATAACGCTCAAGCAAGTCGCAGAGCGGATTGGCAAATCGACCAGTACCGTGGAGAGAGCTGTTGCCATGCTGGTCAAAGACGGGCGATTACGTTTTGTTGGGCCGCGTAAGAACGGACGTTGGGAAGTATTGGATCCTGATGTGTAACCACCTAGCCCCGCAACTAACCGACTCAGGACTACCTCTCCACCGGCAGGTCTTCCCTGCCTGCCGATGGTATGGATGACGGTGATATAGATTTCACTCGGTACCAATCTGTTATCGACGGTGACAGAGTCATCAGCATAAAAACAGCAAAGCGGCTGATACCGCTTTGCTGCTTAGCTTTACGTGGGTGTTCCTCAGAAGTCGGCCATCATCGATTTATAGTGACGATCATCTTCATACATCTGCTGGAACACGCTGTACTTGGCATCGTAATAACGCTTGATCTTGGTAGCCTGCGGCGTAACGGTCTTGCCGATACGGCTCATTCCATTCATAGCGTCAGGGATATCGGTATAAAAGCCTGCCGCAACAGCCCCCAACATGGCTGAGCCCAACAATACAGCTTCACTTTCTTCAGGTAGCAACATGGCACAGCCAGTCGCATTTGCGTGCTCTTGGATGAATACCGGGTTTTTGGTGCCACCACCGCAACCCATGATGGTATCGATCTCGTACCCAGCTGCATTTTTGACTTCAATGATGTGTCGTGTACCTAAGGCAATGGCTTGAATGGTGGCCAGATATTGCAATGCCATATCCTCGAGAGTCCGGTTCATGGTTAACCCCGTCATGGACCCCGTCAGATGCGGGTTAGCTCGGGGTGAGCGGTTTCCATGGAAATAGGGCAAGACATGGCGGTCCTTGGTCAGGAAGGCAATGTCCTCCTTGTTGCCAGCAAGACTAAGCAGTTGGTCATTCAACAGTTCATAGATAGTTAGGCCTGCGGCTTCGGCTTGTGTGAGGGCCTGCTCATGATAGGGATGAGCGGTAATCATGTGGTCGATGAGCGCACCGGTAGCAGACTGACCGCCCTCATTGAGCCAATAACCCGGGATCATTGCACTGTAATAGGCACCCCAAATACCGTCGATAAAACGTGCCGTTTTAGATACTGCCATGTGGCAAGAAGAGGTGCCCCCGATCAATGCCAGACGTTTATTAAAGTCAGCAGCCTCCCCAGTCATTCCAGCAGCCCCCAAAACGCCGATACCACCAGCATGAGCATCAATGATGGAGGTGCCAACCCGGGTGCCGATCACCAGCCCCAACTCTTGGGCCGCCTGTCGTGTCAGGCCGTTACCCACGGGCTGTCCCATAGGAAGAATGTCAGAGCCAATGGAACGGGCGTCATGTTGTAGCAAATCCGCTAGGCCGATAGATTCAAAGAATCCTTTATCCCATTTTCCTTCATGCCCTCTGTAGGTCCATTTGCATACTGTTGAGCATAAGGAGCGACTATTATCGCCAGTGGCCTTCCAAGTGAGAAAATCGGGCAGATCGAAGAAATAGCCAGCCTTTGACCAAGTGGATGACATATTTTCTTTCAGCCACAACAACTTTGGTGTCTGCATTTCGGGGGAGATGGTATTCCCGACGAAGGCAAGTACCGAGTGCTCACCGGCGTTGATTCGGTCAGCTTGAGCGATGGCACGATGATCCATCCACATAATGATGTTCTGTTCGCGACGACCAGTAGGACTTACTGTCAGTGGATGGCCTTGCTGGTCCAGGACTACCAGGGAGCAAGTGGCATCGAAACCAACTCCTTTGACCTGAATAGGTTCAATGTTGGCTTGGGAGACTGCGTCACGCACTGCCATACAGACACATTGCCAAATATCATCGGACGACTGTTCAACGAAATTAGCCTTGGGTTTGAAGATCTGAATATTGCGTTTAGCCTCACCCACCTTACGGCCATAAATATCAAATACTCCAGCCCGAGCACTGCCGCTGCCGACGTCCACACCGATAAAAAAACTGCTCATAATTGGTTCCTATGCTTTGTACTTTTGCAGGGCGATGAAAAGAATGAGGATGCCCCCCCACAGTGCCATGGTCAGATAACTGGACACCCCAAGCAGGTTGAGACCACTCTCGAGAGTCTGTAATACAGCCAAGGCCAGGCTGATGCCGATAATGCGACCAAATCCCCCATCTGGATTGATCCCCCCCAGTACGGAGGCAAGGATGGCGACTAGCAGGTATGATTCGCCATAGCCTGCTTTGGCAGAGTTAAACTTGGCCATCATGATCAGGGCTGCCACCCAGCACAGGATCGAAGAGACCATATAGACATACATCAGGGATTTTTGGGTATTGATGCCGGAAAAGCGGCTGGCTTTTTCATTGGAGCCGATCAGATAAATCGCCCTGCCCAGAGGGGTGTGTTCCAGCATTGCCCACAGTCCCAAGGCAAACAGGCCAAACAACACCAGTGGCATGGGAACCCCGAGCACATTTCCATTGCCCAGTGCCAACAAAGCATCAGGGAATCCGGAGATCACGCTGCCTCCGGAGATCAGCACGTTCAGGCCGTTGATAAAGGTCATCATGCCCAGAGTGGCAAGGATAGGAGAGACGCCCACATAGGCAATCAGGAAACCATTGGCCAGTCCTACTACAACCGCGGTAGCGAAACCTGCAGCCAGTGCGGTTATCAGTACTAAATAGCTGTCTGGGCTTTGGGTGATTACGCTGGCCATCACTAATGCGCAAGCATTCGTGGTTGCGATAATTGAGAGGTTGATCCCTCCGGTCAGCATACACACCATCATAGCCAGTGCCAGTATGCCCAGCAGTGGCATTTGGGATGACATGGACTGTAGATTTGCCAAGGAAAAAAAGGCACTACCTGAACTAACAGCCATCAGAACCAGAATGGCAACCATGATCACCAGTAAGTAGCGGATGTTTCTGTCAGTCGGCAGTTTTAAGGTATTAATTAGCGTGTACATCAAGCCTCCTGCTTCGCTTGCTGTTGTTCATTCAGTGCAGTAATGCTGATACTCAAAAGGATGATTAGACCTGTGACCACCGTATGCCAGTAGGAAGGTACACCCAAGAGCGTTAACCCATTCTTGAGGATCGCCAGCAATGCCACGCCCAGGATAACGCCGAGCAAGGAGCCTTTTCCGCCAGTCATGCTGGCCCCACCCAATACCACTGCGGCCAATACAGTTAACTCAAACCCCATTAGCGAGTTAGGTGCTACTGACTGCGTAATTTGGGTCTGTACCACAGCAGCAATGCCAGCCAAGGCGCCCATATAGCCATAGACAAACAAATTAAGACCGAACAAATTGATGCCAACGCGACCAGCCGCATCACTATTACCACCCATCGCATAGATCTGGCGACCAATTCGGGTTTTATTCATAAGCAAAGAGGTCAATGCTACGGAGGCAAGCAGCACCATGATTGGGAGGTTAAGTCCATAATCATAGCCATCACTACCGCTAAAACTAAGCACTTCAGCCCCTTCCATAAACCAGTCTGGAAAACCATAGAGCCATTCGCCATTACTGAAGTAAATCAGCAAACCAAAATAGACATTTAGCATTGCTATAGTGATGATAATTGCGGGGACCTTGAGCCGATAAACTAAGGTCGCGTTAAGGATGCCCAGCGCTATCCCAACTGCTGCTGCGATAGCAAAGGCTATAACGAAATTTCCGCCATTGGCGAGGATATAGCTGGCCATCACATACTGGGAAATAGCTGCAGTTGCAGGGAAAGAAATATCAATTCCTCCTGCGATCAAAACAACAAACAATCCACAAGCCATGATGCAAAGAATGGCTGAGCTGACCGTCATATCAAAAATATTACCCAGAGTCATAAAGTCTGTTGTCGTGGCACTCAGGCCAATAATCAACACAATGATCAGCAGTGCCAGATAAAACTCGTGGTGCTTGATATAATTTTTAATATTAAGCATTAACCGCCTCCATAATTTCTAATTCGGTACAGCAGGAGGGTTTAAACTCATGAGTAAAATAACCTTCTTTCATCACAATAACTCTGTGGCTGTTGTAATAAACCTCGGGAATTTCATCGCTGACCATTAGTATTGCCATGCCTTGAGCAGCCAGATCTTTGGCAATTTGATAGATACTCTCCTTATTAGCGATATCGACACCGACTGTCGGTGAATCCAAGATCAGTATCTGAGGATCTGCAGCAATCCACTTAGCAATAGCGATACGCTGTGCATTCCCGCCAGAAAGGCTGGTAACAGGCAGTGCGGGATCTGCGACTTTAATCGCCAGGGAAGTGATGAGTCTACTGACCAAGGATTTGGCTTTGTCATGATCTAGTAAACCGTTGTTTGATAGCTTGGATAGAACTGTTGCAGTGGTATTATCGGCGATGCTTTGGGCCATCACCAGTCCTGTAGACATACGATCTTCGGACACATAGCCGATCCCCTTGGCAATTGCATCCCGGTTGTTGTTGAAACAAACCGGTTCTCCGTTGACGGCAATAGTGCCACTATCAGGACGAGTCATGCCAAATAGTGAGAGACACAGTTCGCTACGCCCCGAGCCTAAAAGGCCGGTAATAGAGACGATTTCCCCTGCGCGCAATGTGAGATCGATATTGTGATATTGCCCTTTTTTTGACAGTTGGTTTGTTGATAGACGGATATCACTGTCATCTGCTTTGGCAGTGAAGTCACCTATAGGCGTAAACTCGAAGCGTTGGCCAGTCATCAGAAAAGCCAATTCATCGCTATTCACCTCATCAGCACCGAAGGTCCCAACAGTTTCGCCATCACGGATAACTGTAATTCGATCAGAGATCTCCATCACCTCATCGAGCTTGTGGCTTACAAAAACGACGGTAATCCCTCTGGATTTAAGATCCACCACAACCTTTATAAGGTTGTTCACTTCGCTACGGGTCAGTGAGGCGGTAGGTTCATCCATGATCACAAGTTTTGCATCAGCAGCCATGGCACGACAGATGGCGACCAACTGGCACTGTGCGATAGAGAGTTGTTCCACCCGTTTATCCAGTGGCAGGTCAACCCCCACTATTTTCATTGCGCGTTTGGCAATCTCCTTTAGCCGAACTGTACTGACAAACCCCTTGTACCACGGAATGTGGTCCTGCATAGCGATGTTCTCAAATACAGTAAGGTTCGGGAAAAGAGATAGATCTTGATAAATAACCTGAACCCCATGTTCGAGCGACTCTTGGGGAGTTAGACGACTGTATGACTTACCCTCGATAATTATACTGGCGCCTTTTTCTGGCGCGTGAACGCCAGAGATAACCTTGAATAGAGTGCTCTTGCCACAGCCATTTTTTCCTGCCAAACAGTGTACTTCGCCACGATTGAAGCTGATATTTACATTGCTCAGAGCTTTTACAGAACCAAAATGTTTTGAGACGTTTTTGAGGGTAATGAATTCGTTGGACATAAATATCCTGCCAGGTAACCAGATGTGCGGCCACAGGCCTCTAAAAATGGTGAGTCAGGTGTAGAGTTATACTGACTCACCATAAGGGATAGTGGACTTAGAATCCCAAGCTGCTTGCGTTAGTTTTATCTACTTCTAAGATCTTGTTAAATTTGATGACTTTAGTCTCTGCGTTTACTTCAGCCTTGCCCAGATTCTGGATTTCTAGCCCACCTTTAATTTCTTTACCATCAAGTATCATTTTGGCAACGGAAACTAATGCATAACCAGCATCTGCAGGATCCCATAAGAAACCTTTATCAATTTCCCCACGGATCAGATAAGGAGCCGCTTGGCTTGGCATCAAGATACCTACCGCGCTTATCTTATCTTTGGCGCGTTTCTTTTTGAGCGCCTCACCGGCACCGATCAGCCCTAAAGAACCGTAAGAAACAATCCCCTTCATATCTGGGTGAGCTTTCATTAAGTCATTAGTCGTGGCATAAGAAGCATCCACACTTTCGGCGACAGGCATACGGCTAGTCACTTCATGCATCTCAGGATAAACCTGTTTCTGGTACGCAATGGCGAGGTCTGCCCAGTTGTTATGCAGTGGTACAGTCAAGGAGCCGACATACACTACATAGCCTCCTTTTTTACCCATATGCTTGGCTAGTTCATCCATTGTTGCCTTGGCATATACGGTGTTGTCCAAGGTCTCGATGTCCCAGTCGGCGTTGTGCTTATCAGGAGACTCGTGAGTTAATACTACAATCCCTTTTTCTCGAGCTTTCTTAAATACAGGTTCTAATACTGTAACGTCGTTAGGGACGACAGTGATTGCATCAACACCTTTGGCAATTAAATCTTCAATTATTTTTACCTGCTGAGCAGGATCTGGCGTTGAAGGTCCTACTTGACGGGCATTCACCCCTAAGTCATTAGCCGCCAGCTCAATCCCTTTGTTCATCTGGTTGAACCATGGGATCCCGGACACCTTCACTACGTTAACGATCTCGTACTCTTTGGCCATCACGCCGGCAGATAGCATTGCCAGAGAGAGTGCACCGACTTTGAAAATGGAATGTTTCACCTTGGCTCACCTTTTTGGACGTAGGGGGAGAGTGCTGGTATTCATCCTACCTAGCTGTGCCAATATAAAATTTGCAATATACGAAATCCCTCCATCGCTTAAAAACTGTGAGCTACGCACAAAAACGTTTATTTATGTAACTGATATTGTTAATTTTTCGTTTCTATTGAGTAATGTGGTAAGTTAACCACTAAAAGCGCGCTAAAGAGAAGCAATTTAGATGCAAATAAATCACACCACCTTAACGTGTGTTTTTTGTCACTAACCAGAATCAGTAAGTTGCAGTGAGTTCAATCGCTGTAAAATGTTAAAAATTGAACATCCGTCACAAATAAAGCATATTAATCAGAGGTGTTAAGATATTATTTTTTATTTGTCACCTATAAAGCAGTGGCTTGGGGTGAGGTATTTAGTCGATGTTGTTTTTATATTGCGTAATTAAATTACGGAACTAATGTCGAGTCAGCCTGCTCAACGTGGTTTATCTTTAGGGGGATCTTTCGAGGTGAGCGGTTAATGTAATGGCACCCTTGGTGAATCAGGCATCCCGGCTGAACTGAGGATGCGTTTATGGCAAGCGACGGTTTTGATCTACAGCAACCTAGTGTCATCACTTGGGTTGACTCAACCTCAGGTCTGCGAACTCAGGGACTATCTCGCTACCGGCAGGTCCTCCCAGCGGGTGGTGTAGCAGGGGCTCAGGTGCTCTTGTCGCATCATCCACTCAGGCGACCCCGTACCTTGGCTGGCAAAGCCTACGCGCCCCAATCCCTTGGCTTTGATCTGGTCCATCACTGCCATCAGCGCATCTGATTGAGCGGAGGACGGGGCAAACAGATCGGCCTGTTGCTGCCCCTTGGGGGTGAACTCACTCAGCATGACGCCCCCCTTCTGATAGCGGTAACCGTCGCGCCAAATCTGCGGTAGCAGCACGTTCACTTGCTGCAGCAGCAACCGGGTATCATCGCTAGGGCAGACCAGCCGGACGCCAGCCTGCTCACTGTAGTAAGACGCTCGTTCGTCAAAGGGGCTGGTTCGCACGAACAGGTACACCCGCTGGCAACACATCCCCTCGGCCCGCAGCTTCTCGGCTGCGCGAGCCATAAAGCCCGACAACGCTTGGGCCATTTCTCCACGGTCAGTCACGCGCTCACCAAAGGAACGGCTCGAGAGGATCTGCAGCTTCGCCGCCGATTCAACGGTCAGCTCTGCGCAAGGCAGGCCACGCAGCTCCTGTACGATCCGCTCGACCACCACGCCGTATTGGGCACGTAACCCTTTGGCGTCGCTAGCCACCAGGTCAGCCACGGTGTTGATGCCTTGTGCCACCAACTTGGCTCCCAAGCGCCGTCCTATGCCCCACACCTCGTCCACCGGGGTGATAGCCATCAGCCGGGCGCGGCGCAGCTCGTCACGCAAGTCCACGACGCCGCCAGTGGCAGGCCACTTCTTGGCTGCATAGTTGGCCAGCTTGGCGAGGGTCTTGGTGGGGCCGATCCCAACCCCTACCGTTAGGCCGGTCCACTGCCACACTCGCTGCCGGATCTGTTGTCCATAGGCTGTCAGGTCCCCGGCAAACGACTCCGACAGTGACAGGAATGCTTCATCGATGGAGTAGACCTCCAGCTCGGGGGCCATGGTCTCCAACGTGCTCATCACCCTGCCAGACATGTCTCCATAGAGCGCGTAGTTGGAGCTGAATGCCACACCGCCATGCGCCTCGAACTGCTCGCGGATCTTGAAGTAGGGCCCGGCCATCTTGATACCCAGCGCCTTGGCTTCGGGGCTGCGCGACACCACGCATCCATCGTTGTTGGAGAGCACCACGATCGGGCGGCCACGCAGCTCAGGGCGAAACAGCCGCTCACAGCTAGCGTAGAAGTTGTTTACATCAACGAGCGCTATAGCCATCACGCTGCCTCAGATTGCCAATCACATGGGTGACCACTCCGAACAACTCCAGGGAGAGGCTCATACAAGGGTCGATAGGCGCGAACGCCGGATTGGCTGGCAACAGCCGCAACCTCGGCTTGAGCTGCAAGGTCTTTACCGTGAAGCCGCCATCGAGTAGTGCAATCACCACATCACCATGGCGCGGGGTGAGGCTCTTATCGACCACCAGCAAGTCACCGGGAAAGATGCCGACCCCGGTCATGCTCTCCCCCTCGGCACGCAGATAGAAGGTTGCTGCAGGGTGCGGCACGCAGTGGGTGTTGAGGTCCAACTTCCCTTCCAGATAGTCGCTGGCTGGGCTGGGAAAGCCGCAAGAGGCGCGGTGCAAGAACAGCGGGATGGTCACCTCGGCGGGTGATGGGTCTGGGGTTAACAGCTTCATGGCAAAACACCTGTATTTATATACAGCCATTATAGCGCACCACCTTTGAACCAGCGCAAGTCCCGCATGCCAGTGATGGCGTACCATGGCGCCAACAAATAACAAAGAGGTCAGTATGAGTCACAATCTGTGTGCCCTACCGAAAGAGCAGCAAGAACGGGTCGAGGTCGAGAAGGCCGCCGCGTATGCGGTATGGAAGGAGCGCAACGGTTACTTGGCCAGCGCAGAAAGCGAAGCAAGCCAGCATAAGGGTGAGCTGGGCAGCTACTTTCTTGAGCAAGTAAGTAGGTACAAACGGGGCTAGCCTTCTTGTAGCCCTGTTTTTATTTTGGGAACACCTTAAGTTCCTTTACTCTCGCGCGAATCCGGGCTTCGGAGCTTGAAGATGCAGCCCTTGGCTACCAACTCGTCCCGGTTTGCCAGCACCAGCGGGTAGAGCAGCGGATGCTGTTCATGATCGCCGTTATAGCTCACTTGCATGCGCTCCAGCGCGTAATGCATCAAAGGGATGCGCTGGTTGAGCAGCAGCTTGCCATCTGGCATGGCATAGTCACTGGCAATGATGGCCTGTTGTCCTGCGCTGAGGGTTGGATTGGGTATGACCACCGCAGTGGCTTGAGTGTTCCACTCAAGATCCTGATCTCGGCCGTGAGGAGAGGTATCAAGTAGCTCTGGTTCCCCACGAAACCGGCTCATCACAAAATCCAGATATACCCCTTTCTTCTCGCAGTAAGCGCGCACGTGCCAGCGGATCCCGTCATAGACCAGGGTATGGGGCACGATATTGCGGCCGCTTTGCTCCTCTGAGCTGAGGGATACGTAATCGACATCGACCCGCAACTGACCGCGAGCCGCTTGCACCAGACCCCGCACAATCTTGGGGTCGATATGGCGGTTGGGTACATCCAAGATCTCGATATGGCCGTAGCGCAAATCCATCAGCGGCAGGGTCAACAGCCCCGCTTCATGTTGGCGTTGGTGCTGTTTTTCACGATGTAATAGCATCAGGTACTCATCTACTTTTCCTTCACTAAATCGCGGCACGAATTGCTCGGTGGGCTTGTATCCCTTCAGGCTTCGGTCATAGATCAACCCTTCTGGTGAGTAGTAGGTCAGGTAGTGATTGATATCCCGTGATGCTTGCTGGCGGCCGATATTGAAGGCTGTCATTAGGTGATTGGTGGTCAGCCGACCTTCCCATTGCAACACGATCTCTAGCAGGCGAAAGCGTAGGGTCTGATCCCAAGTGAGCTCTCTGGGGGTCATATGTGCTCCAAAATGCGACATGTGTATGTAACCAGTATCGGCATGAGTATACAGGCGACATATACTGAATTAATCACAGTGTGATGAAAAAAGATGGTGCTGTCTGTACCACGTTCTACCAGCATATTGCCGAAGTGCAGCTCAACTTCGGTTGCTCTCACAATCACAAGGTCATGCCAGGCTTTGCCGCCAGGCCCTATACCTCAAGGCTTTCGGGATGGTGTAGTACGATTAGGTGTATTTATTTAGTGCAAGGGTACCAAGCAGATGAACGTGGTGGAGATTCAAAGGGGGCAGGTAAAGGGATAAGGCAGAGGACGTTGCCACTCTATTCTGCGGCTTACCAGAAATGAAGGTTGAGCTTATTCAGGTGACCGATTGATGGACTTTCAGAATAAAATACCCTTCGCAATTAAGACCGAGACCGGTGCAATTGTCTCGGTCGATGATGTTGAAAGAGGACTTGCAGCCGGTTGTCATTGTCCCAGTTGTAAAGGATTGCTCGTTGCCAGAAAAGGTGAGCAAAACCGCCACTGCTTCGCGCATTACCGTGACAGCAAGGAAAAATGCTTCTACGCCTTTGAAACCAGTGTTCGGTTGATGCTGCTCTCTAAGCTGGAAAGTGTAGTGAAGCTCAATACCCCTGCCCATTACACCTCGTTTGATGGGGTCAAGGAACTGGTTGCTAAGGCCCATGCTGACATTGGCGTTCAATTTGTTCCGCAAGCAGAGACCCATGGTGTTCCGGCAGGGCTATTTCAGTTGATGTCCCGACCAGACTTCCACCTTGCCTTACACTTTCCTGCCGCGCACGAGCCTGTAGGATTGTACCCGCTGTGGCTGGGGCGATTCATTGCCAAACACCCTAAAACAGGCGTTTTGGCTGTTCGTTATAACCAATTTGGCGACCGGATGTTCGATAAGTCTCGCCCGGCAGGGATGGACACGACGACTTTGATGCTGACGATTCTCAGCGAAAATCCCAACTGTCTACATTGGCTCTATCACCCACGCGAGGAGATGGCGCTGATCGCCCTGGAGCAGCTTGCCGAACAGCGACGGCAAGAAGCAGAGGAGAAAGCCAGACTGCAGCAACTAAAACAAGAACAACTGGAGGAAGCGCGGCGTCAATTTGAGGTAAAGCAAAGGATGCAACGCGAGCACCAAGCGGCGATTACGGCTCAGATGAGATTGGCTGAACAGGAGCGCGCCGCCCAGAGAGCACGGGACTATGCCGCACGGGCTGCGCAAGACAGCGACAAGACCAGCAATGGGGGGCAGTATCCACGATCTACGCCGACCGCGTGTCGTAATTGCCAACTACAGCACCAACGTCTTGATGCTGACGGCTACTGCTATCGCGAGGTTTGCATCAGATCTCGTGCGAAACGAATGGCAAGAACAGAAAAGGCAGAAGCGTCTACACGGTATTCCTACGCCAGCATGCGAGGTGGCGCAAATGTAAACAGCACTCCCCAGAAACAGACCAACCCCGTTGCTAGTCCGCAACCCGTGAGCGACATGCAACGCCAGTGGTACTCCTCTATCAAACCGGGTTCCTGCCCTCACTGTGGGGGAGATAGAGGCAACGGCCCGAATGGCTGGTGGTGTGAGATATGTAAATAACCCTGTCAATCAGCATCGAAAAATGACCAGGGATCAGCGTCCAAAATTGACCAGGGTTAGCTGGCTGATTTCATCCTCTGTTTGACGCGGTACGAATCATTTCCCGTCTCGATGATTTCGCAGTGATAGGTGATCCTATCCAGCATCGCTGTTGTCATTTTCTAATCCGTAAATACCTAGCCCCATTTGCTGAAGCTCAGGTTGGTGCGCTCGTACAACTTGCAGAGCAGGTGAAACAGCTGGGCTCCACCGCTTTCGGCAAACGGCAGGTAGCCCAGTTCGTCTAGGACCACCGCATCAATATTGACCCGCCGGTTGGCAAGCTGCCCAGCTTTGCCTGATGCCTTTTCCTGTTCCAGTTGGTTGACCAGAACCACCACGCCGTAGAAACTCACTCGTTTGCCCTGCGTACGGTATTGAGTCCCAGGGCGATGGCTAGGTGGGTTTGACCCGTCCCGGTTCCGCTGCTCTTCACCTCTTCCTCGCTCCAGTCAAACTGATAGGCCTCACCAGCCGCGAATGTCAGAGGGACAAAGGCGGCCACGTTGGCCGGCAGCTGTTTATAGTCACGGGCGAAGCGCTGGACGCTGTCGTAGGCGCCCCGGTAGTCAAGGCGTTGTAGAGTTGTCTTGCACAACGGTTTGTCGCTTGGGCCGCTTGGCATCGAGGTCCAGCCACTGGGTCAGAGTCGGCTCGAACTCGCCGAGCTTGGGTCTGGCAGGCTGCTGGCGTCGATATTTGGGCGGTTCGGAGGACGGTTGGCGAAGGTACTTGCGAACGGTATTGCGAGATAGCCCTGTGACTTTAGTGATGGCGCTGATGGACTGGCCGTCCACCTAGTACATACACCGGATCTTCAATACGGTTTCCATGATTAACACTCCAGGTTCTCCGATCCAAAGAGCGGATAGTTGCACACTCTCAGGGGGGGCAAAATTAGACGCTGAAAACCCCGGAAACCTAGTCATTTTTGCGCGCTGATCAACAGATTTAGAGATAACTGACTAGTGGCAGAGGTGATATACAGGGGGAAGTTCTGCGAGTGCTGCATCGGTGCTGTGGCGGACTATGGCAAAAAAGACTGTATTAATATACAGTGGTGTATTCTGCGCTACCTGGGGCGATTCAGAACGTTGTCTGTCAAACGTGCCCCGTTATGGACGCTATGCTGTGACGCAATGTACTAAACAACATTAACCTGTTGGTGTAATTATATGTAATTTGGTGCACAATGACACCACTTCTACTATAGGTTTCAAATTTATGGCTCGTTCCCCTATTACGTCTGATCGCAAAAGCGTCAGGACTTCAGTCATGCTACCTGAGGACGTGCATTTTCAGATACAAGCTCTGGCTGATGCAAATCAGGTATCGTCCGCATGGATCATCCGCATGGCGGTGCAGCGTTTCCTAGATGAAAGCGAGGGGCGTTTGGAGCTCACTTTTCGTCCGTCTGCACGGCAGGGTCATGGTTCATGAATAAAGATGTTATTCTCCGTAAACTGGCACGTCTTCAAGCTTCAGATAAGCCTCGTGTACTCGATCTTTTCTCTGGCTGTGGTGGTATCTCATTAGGCTTTGAATCTGCCGGCTTTGAGATGCGGGGCGCTGTTGAGTTTGACCCTGATGCTGCGAGATCCCATGGTCTGAATTTCCATGGTGGTGCGGATGCTCATTGTCAACCGATCGACATAACAAAGACGACTCCAGTTGAATTATGTCATCGGCTTGAGCTGGGTAATGTTGAAGATGCTTTTGACGTTGTTGTTGGTGGGCCTCCTTGCCAAGCATTTGCTCGCGTCGGCAGATCAAAGCTGCGTGAAATAGAAGAACACCCAGAAGCATTTATTCATGATCCACGTGCGCAACTCTACAAGAAGTATCTGGAATATGTAGATGCTTTTCAGCCACTTGCAGTGCTTATGGAAAATGTGCCTGACATTCTTAACCACGGTGGGCAGAACATTGCCGAAGAAACCTGCGAGGTTCTGGAAGCCAAAGGCTATGTCTGTGCCTACACATTACTTAACGCAGCATTCTACGGCGTCCCACAGATGCGGGAACGAATGTTCCTGATCGCATACCGCCGTGAGTTGGGGGTGACAGTTTCGTTCCCTTCTCCAAGCCACTGGTTGATACTCCCCCCTGGTTATGAAGGATCTCGATCTGTAGCTCTGAAGTCACTGCGTAGCTTGGATGATAATGCTCATTCTTACGTTGCTCCCCCATCTGCAAGTCCTGACCTTCCCCCAGCAGTGACGGCTGAGGAGGCTCTACAAGACTTGCCTGCAATCAATGCTAGAGAGCTACTAGCTGCTGGAAAGATTTCCCGTGGTGCGCGGCGATTTGACAAACCAATCGATTACAGTAACAGGAAGCCTTCAGCATACGCAGAACTGATGCGCACTTGGCCTAGTCATGAAGCACCTCAAGACGGATTGACGGACCATGTTATCCGTTATTTGCCGCGGGACTACGAACTATTTGCCCGTATGAATCCAGGCGATCAGTATCCGGAAGCGTATGCGCATGCTATCGACCTGTTTCAGGAGCGCCTAGCTTTTGCGCAAGCCAGAGGGGAACACTTAGAGGAGGGATCAAAAGAGTATCTTAGCCTGAAGAACTCGATAGTACCGCCTTATGATGCAACGAAGTTCCCTAACAAATGGCGAAAGATGTGGCGTGATCAACCAGCGCGTACACTGTTGGCCCATTTGGGTAAAGATGGGTATAGCCATATCCATTACGATAGCAAGCAGGCACGAACAATTTCCGTACGTGAAGCTGCACGGCTTCAGTCTTTTCCTGATGGTTTTCGTTTCAGCGGCACGATGAATCCAGCGTTTAAACAGATCGGAAATGCAGTTCCGCCTCTGTTAGCAAAGGCTCTAGCTACCCACATGATGCAGACTATCAAGCAAGCAATTACACAAAAGGATATGACAGATGAATCTTGTCGAGCGGCAACGACAATTTCTTGAAGCTGTCCAGAAGGACTTCGGTACGTCAAAGGCCGTTCGACCAAGAGAGCTGTTTGGTGTGTCGAACAGCGCGAAGGTCGTCGAGGGCGGTATCCAGCTTGGGGTTGTCAATCTGGATAATGTCAAAGAAGATGTCGAAGCCCTAATATTTGGCTGTGTTCTTCGGTTTCCCCCGGAAGATGAGGTTTATTTTGCTGTTCTGGTTCGCAAGGACAAAGCTAACTTCCTGAAGCGTCTGGCAGAGATGAAATGTCTCGGCACGATTACAAAAAGTGTGGGGGATGGTTCGGAGCTTGCTCTAGAGGTTGCTGTAGATAGTGACGAGTCGTCAGAATCGCCTGATACCACGATCAAGTACAGCGCCAGGAACAATCTCGTGCCGATCTATCTGGCAAGAGATGGACGCCTTTGGCTGCGAAACGCCAAATTTTGGGATAGTTTGGCTTTCGACCTCACACCTTTCGGGCCCTCCACTGAACCAGACAAAATTGTTGTTGCGCTGTATCCGCCGACGGCGTCCGCAAGGCGTAGCCTTCTTGCCCGTGAGTTCATAGGTTGGTTGGGTAGCTTGGTTGGTAGGGAAAAAATACACGAACTCCCCGTATGGACTGATACTGCAACACTCAGCCAGAAGATGTGTCGTCTGCCGGCAGCAATTCCAATCAGCGAAATCGAAGATTCTATCAGGGCTCTTGGTGGGTACTATCCAAATAGAGAGGTCCGGAGATTTCATGCCGCTCTGAATTTCCTGGACCACAAGCATTTCGTGATCTTGTCGGGGCTCTCAGGTACTGGAAAAACTCAACTGGCACTAAAGTATGCTCGTGCAGTACATGGTTTGAGTACAAATACAGCTTCTGATCCACTACTTTTCGAGTGTCCGGTTCGTCCAGAATGGACCGACCCCACGGGATTGACGGGCTATTACGATGTCTTGACGAACCGATATGTTGTGCCGACTTTTTTGGAAGCTGTATTAGTTGCAACAGCCCACCGAGATTCTCCAGTATTTGTCATTCTCGATGAGATGAATCTTGCACGTGTTGAATACTATTTGTCGGACATATTGTCTGCCATCGAGACTGGTGGATCTTTGCAACTGCACTCTAATGGTGTACCGCTGGAGGGAACCACTGGCGCCAGTGTCCGTGCCGAGATTCCGTTACCCTCTAACTTGTTTATTATCGGTACAATTAACATCGATGAGACAACCAACCCAGTCAGCGATAAAGTACTTGATCGGGCTTCTGTGATCGATATGTCAACGGTAAACGTAATTGGTTTTATGGATTCATTGGCAGCCCGCCATCCAGAGTTACAGATTGCAATAAATGCTTCCAAACCAAAACTAGCCGAAATCCACGGTCTCTTAGAGAACTATGGCTTAGGGTTTGGTTACCGAGTAATTGAGGAGTTTGTGCGATACCATGCCTTCGATGCCAAGCACTTGCAAAATCAGGCTGACAGCGTTACTGACCAGTTGCTGGTACAAAAGGTCCTGGTCAAGTTACGTGGAGCAGAGCGTCAACGTCCACTACTCAATGCCCTAGAAAAGGCTTGTAAGGGGCTCCCACATGCACAGAAGTATATCCAGAGGCTACTGAATGACCTGGATGAATATGGCTCCTTTCAGGCGATGCGTTGATAAATGACTGCGCTATATATACAGGGAGAAAATGGGGAGTCTGAATGGCAGGTCTGGCCTAAACAGGATGTCATTCCTAGTGGCTCAATCAGGGAGGCTTCTTCCTATCTGTTTGAGCTACGCGATTGCGATGATGCTCTTGCAGCCGATCTCTTGATTGATGATGTCCCTGTTGAGGCTTTGCGTTCGCGCCAGCCACGCGTTGCGCGTTGGCGCTGGGCACCGGGTTTTCATGCTGGAACTGTGCAAGTAGCGTTAAGGCTTTCCGGTATCGGAATACGCCGATTCGAGATCACAACAGACCCGGATCTTCGTAAACTCACTCGTAACGACTTTGACGCAATGGTGCGTGAGGTATTAGAAGACACCTTTGCGCTTTTCTCACTGAGTGCTTTTCGTAAGAGCGTCGCCCGCCAGCCTGGGAATAAGCCACCTCCTCTAGCCCGACTAGAGTTCCTGCGCTCGCGAGCTGAGGATATCACGCAGACTATTGCGACAATCAACCGCTCACCTAGGCATTTCCTGCGTGCAGAACAGATCACAGTACCTTCTCACCGCGCGGTACGTGCTACAGGGCCGGAAATTATCAAGTCGTTCCGCACTGGACTTGTTCGGATGGAATCCAACCAGCCGTCACGATTGCCAGCAGTGCTCCGAGGACGATTGCCTGCACAGATTACAACACAGAAACGGTGTAACAGCGTAGATATCCCGGAGCACAGGCAGATCAAAACATGCCTACGGTCGTGGGCAGCTTGGTTGTCAAGTGTTGCAGATGTACTTGCAAAGATAAGCCGTAACGAAGATCCAGATATGCTCACTACCGCTGGTAGTTGGGCGGTCCGTACACGACATATTGCGCGCCAGTTAAACGATGCTGCTAGCTCAGGTTTTATGACAGAGGTTAGCGACAGTCCGGGAATGCTGCAGATGTCTTCGTTGTTTCGCAATGACCCTGTTTACCACCGCTTCTACCGTTTATGGCAAGATATGAACTTGGGCCTCGCAGCCCTTTTCGGCGATTTCTTACAGATGCCATTGGCAAGAACGTATGAACTGTACGAACTATGGTGCTTTCTACGCCTTCTTAGAGCAGCTATTCAAGAGTACGGTTCAACTGGTGTTGATTTAGGCAATTTGTTCGTAACTGATGCTGTTGGTGGTGTAACCATATCCGCAGGTGCAGTAATTGTGTCTGTCGGTCCTGATAAGACCCTGTGTTTTCAACGTCAATACCGTGAGTACTGGATAGAGCCAAGCGGTGAAGGTAGCTTCAGTAGAGTTATGGTACCTGACATGGTTCTTGCCGGTAGTGATTTCGGCAGTCTTGGGAAGCAGGTCATAGTCCTAGATGCGAAGTACCGGATTAATGATGGTCTGAATGACGCGTTGACTTCTATTCACACATATCGTGACGCGTTAGTACAAGAGGCTAAGAGTGGCGAAGTCGAAGGGATTGTTACGGCCGCCTACCTACTAACGCCGTATGCTCCCGTCACTAGATCTGATTTTAAGACTACCCCTGTACCAGGGCGATTTTTTCATCCTCAGTACAGGGACAAGTTCCGCTTCGGTGCTATCACCCTACGTCCAGGAATGAGCTGTGATGAATTGAGAAGCAGCTTGAAAGCGATTGTTGCCGATGCTGCTAGGAGTTCTGATAACTGATTTACTGATTCAGGTAAAGAATTACTTCAGTATGAGCCGGATCTGTAGGAGGTGATATCAAACCATCGGCTATGAATGCATGAAAATATAGCCTCAGGACTTGCAGGTCCACAATCTATAAATTTAAAGTAGCCCTACAATCAGAGGGCGATAAGAAGAACAATATCTTTGGAGTTGTGAGGGAACATGAAAAAAAATAGCAATTTGCTAACTGAAATTTCAGTAGACTTGAAAGGCCTTGATGATATCAAGCTTCTAGCGCTGCATGCAGCAGTTGCAAGTGAGGCAAGAAGCCGTGGGTTGAACTTCAATGTCGGCGAAATCGGTGAAAAAATCGCTATTAATCTCTTTAAAGAACGCACAGATCTTCCTGTTTTAGCTCCATCTCCTCGAGGTACAAAAAACATAGATGCAATTTCTCGTGAAGGAAATAGGTATTCTATTAAGACCCTACAAAGGGCAAAAAAATCTGGGACAATATACCCAGATAAATCCAATAAAGAACGGCAGTTATTTGAGTTTATCCTTATTGTGATAATTCATGAAGATTTTACATTAGAGCGCATAGTGGAATTCGATTGGAAACAGTTTTGTGAGGTTCGTAGCTGGGATATTAGAATGCAAGCATGGTATGTCGTCCGTTCCAACCGTGCTTTAAACTCGGGGCGGCAGATTTATCCCAAACCTGTAAGCCAAGACATACATGCTTCTCTGAGTGAGATTAAACCAACTGTAGTCAGTTCAGTCGAACTTATAGATGCTATAACCTAACTACTCCACTCAGAGTCAGAGGCTTTTTTGCATGGAATATATTGAAATACTTCCATGTAAACTACTTCTTGGCCTAATGTAGTCTGGTAAAGAAGTTATTTAAGGCAATGCTTTTAGTTTCTTGATGTGTTGCATTATTTGATTTAGTGAGCCAGACAACAGTGTTATTTCAATCCGCTCCTCTCCTTTATAGTAAAATTCGATGAGTTCATAATTAGAGTTGTCTTCATTTTCAAATATAACAATTCCTTTTTCAACAGTTCCAAGTATTAACCATGTTTGAAAAATCCAATCTGCGGATAACCCAATCATTGTAAATTTTGAGCTTAGTGTGGTAGCGTGGTCAGAGTTGTACATATTTAACTCTCGAGTGTTAATTTTTCATGACTTTTAATACGCTATACCGTCTTAAACATAAAGTCAAGTTTATGTATGCTGCTGGTTTTATAGTGTGAATAATTAGTTTTGGTTAAAGAATGACATCCTAAGGATTATAACTTAAATCTAATTGACACATCACGTGCTCATTGGGTTTTGCTTATTATAAGCCTATGTGGGTTATACTCATGTGTTTTATTGTTGGTGAGTATGTCCCACCAACAATGCATCAACTATAGATTAATAAATGACTACCTCTGTGCATGCACGTTTTTAGCGGGAAGCAGGCCAGCGGCCTGCTCAAACTATCTCAACAAGTATTTACGCCAGATGGAACACCTCAACCAGCTCGTGGCTGACCGGGCTGTTGTCCGGGTTGGAGGGCATGATCTCTTTCATATAGGCCCACCACTGCTTGCAGATGGCGGTATCGGCGACTGCATTCCAGTGCGCTTCGCTCTCAATTTCTACATAGGCAAATAGTTGATCCCATTTTCTGTGTACTCCTAATGATGGTAAGCCGTTGTAGAGCTCACTGCTGGCCATGCCTTCTTCCTCCATGAGCGGGCCACCTGACCGATGTGGCAGTTACAAATTGCCTCGTTCTGCCAGCGACACCACTCCCTCAGTACCGACGACCAGATGATCTAAAATCCGGATATCCACCAGTGCCAAGGCGCTTTGCAATCGTTGGGTGATCTCGATATCCGCTCTACTGGGTTCCGGGTGGCCGGAGGGGTGGTTATGCACCAGCATCAGAGCTGCTGCATTGAGCGCCAACGCACGTTTAACAACTTCCCGTGGGTAGACGGAGGCACTGCTGAGTGTGCCGCGAAACAGCTCCTCATATGCCAGGACCCGATGCTGGTTGTCCAAGAACAGTATGGCAAATACTTCATGCTCTCTGCTCTGCAACAGGGTTTGTAGTGCCTGCTGAGCCAAGTGTTTGTCGGTAATAGCTTCTCCCTTGGCCAATTTCTGGCGGGTAACAGCTTGGGCGATGGTGAGCAGGTCATTGTCGGTGACAAGGTCAGTTACCCGATAGGTGCCGGGTTGCTCCCCGGCGATCAGTTTGTGATGCAACATGATTAGGCTCCATACGCCATCGCCCCACCGCGTGGGGTGCGGCAGGGGAGGCGAGCTATTTGGTTAATGGGTTACTGAATGGGGGTGGACCGCAGGCTTGGTTGGCTGTGTTCAGGCCGCCAAGGTGTGCGGGGTGTGGTCGTATAGCGGAATGTAGTAACTGGTGGCGAGCAAGGTGCCTAACTGGGTTAGCAAGCGGTGATCCGTGTGGTCGCACAGCCATTGCGCCAGTGCGTCACCCCGTTCGTTTTCATAGCGCAGGTAGAGGGCGTAACCGTCCACCGGTTGGCCTCGGTCATGCACGGCTTCAATCTGACCATCGTGCTCAAGATAAGCCTCCAGCTCGATGGCGATCACGGCGTTAATCATCTTCGCTCTCCTTGTCGGCGATGGGGTCACTCTCCACGACATAGCCGCGATGGGTGCAGATGCGCTGCAGGTCAGCCAAGAAGCTTGCAAGCACGCGAGGTTGGTCGGTGAGTGGCACGGGGCCTGCCTGACTGCGCCAGAAACAGCGACGTTTGGGGTCGATGCAGATCTCATCTCTCGGCTGGCTCATGGTGTGCCAGTCCTCGGCATTGCTGATGGTGAGCAGTTGCCACTGCACGCCTGACCAACGGACCTGCAGGGTGACTGTGCGGATGTGTGGACTATCCGGTGTCAGGTGGAGCAGCCATCGCTGACTACTTCGGGTGGGGGTTAACTTGGCGCCCGCCGCGACGTGTCCCAGCCACTGACGGGAGTAGTGGGAAAGCGCTAATTCTTGGATCATTGTATCCTCCTAATCTCCTGCGACCGTGACGCTGAAGCATTCCAACCGGCAGTATGCAATGAAGTTGCTTTGCCAGATATCGAACAACTCCCGCGCTTCGGCCAGTCGCAACGGTCCCCAGCCCAACATGGTGTGTTCCCCATCGAGGAAGTTGAAATCGAGCTCTTTGCAGAGCTCGGCATCCTGCCCCAGCCCTTGATAACTGAAGTCGGTGACGTAATCGAATAGCCAGCCATCTAGTCCACGGATCAGGCGGATCTCGACCGGGTGTACGCCACCTAGCTCGGCGCTGCAGCCGGGGTTACGAAAGTTGAAGGTCAGTTGGGTTAAGCGCTCGATGTCGAGCTCGGTTTTAGCGACTTCTTGGTTGAGCAGAACCAGCAAAGCTTGGGTAACGGGCAGGGCAAAGCCCTCCCGGAAAAAGGGAATGGTCATGGTGTACTCCTTGTGGGGGTTAATCTTGGTCGAACAGCTCGCGCAATTTTTTGGCCACACGGGCACGGATCTGTTCATCAATAAAGGCGGCAATGCTGGCGAGAGCTGCACTCAGTACCGCGATGTCATCGGTGAGTCCCATCGGCAACACATCCGGGATCGCATCAATGGGCGATATAAAGTAGGCCAGCGCACTGTAAATCAGGAGCTTGGCCCAAAGCGGCAGATCATCCTTTTGGCTGGTGTAGTAGAGCAACAGGCAGGTCTCGATAAAGGGCCGACCGGCACGTTTGGCAAAGGCCCAGAGTTTGTGCCAAAAGCCTTGGTGATCGAACGGCTCGCATTCAGGGGGAATGCAGGGGGGCATAGTGCGTCTCCTTCAAGAGTGGGTGAATGGCAGAAATAAAAAGAGGAGGCAAATGCCTCCTCTTGGATGGGAATGGGCGTGACCTATTGGTCCCACATCAAGCAGTCAAACTCGGGGGTATTGGTGGCGGGCAGAACTGATGCCACCTCTTGGGTCGGCAGTGCGAGCTGCTTGCCGTCAGCCGTCAAAATTCTGATCGACTTGGCCTTGCGCAGCTTGCCCCACATGTCGAAGAAATTGTTCTCACCGACACGGGACTCGGTCTCATAGGGCGCATCGTATTGGTTGCCATCGACGATGATGGAGAAAGCCTGCCCAGCATAAGAGCCGAACTCCTTGCCCTGCACGGTGGCCGTCATGCTGACCTTGCGGGTGTCACTACAGGCGATATAGAGATGGTTCTGCTCGTTGACCACCGCCGTGTATTCGCTGGTGCCCTGACCCCAGCCACTGTTCCAGCGTCCGGCCTCGCCATAGGCAAAGGCTACGCTGGATGAAATAAGCAAACCAGGCAATACAATTAACCATTTCATATTCCAAGCCTCACTCATTTTTGTTAAACACAACGTACAGATTAATTTTGTGGTTGGAACTGGTATTCCACATCACCATTGGTAGTTGATAAATTCAATTCTAACACGTTGCAGTCATAGCCCGTGTAAAGCATGAGTTCCTTACCAAAAGCTAACGTTAGAGGTAATGGGGAAATTGACTTTACTTGACACTGGCCTCTGTTAACGACAGCTTTCGTTATCTTCACCCGGTCGCTGTGAGAAACAACAGTTATTACTTTTGATGGCAACCCCTTGTTGGGGATAATTGGCCGCACATTGACCGAAAATGTGGAGGCTGTTGTCGGCCCCTGCTGGGCTAACAGTGCATCATTCTTTTTATGTGAGATGGTATCAGCAGTGAGGCAGGTAAAATCTGAAGATGTTCTGTCAGGTAGTGCAGAGGCTCCCCCCTGTGGGGTCAGCACGTAGGTAATATTGTCTGGTTGAGAGATGAGATAAAGGGTTTTATTTTCACGCAAGTCATCCCAAAATTTATCAAGGTACGTCTTGTTGTTGGTTATTACGCTTGCAGGTTCAGCCTTGTCTCCGACACTGACGTAAAACGAATCCTTTTCAACGTCATACTTGTCACCATCCAGGATTGCTCGCATGGTCATTTTATTGGTGTTGTCACAAGAGAAGTACAACGCATGCTTATCGTCAGCGACAACCGAGTAGCGATGTTCATTACCCACTTTGGTATGTGTAACTTGGGCGGGCGCCTGATAGTTTTTCTTTTTTATCCCTTTCGTCAAGCAGATGAATTCACTGCTGTCACGTGCTGGCAAAACTTGACTGGCATTTGCTGTTGGCAATTCGGGGCCACGTTGGTCCAACATAATAGAATGCCCGGATCTTATTTCATCCCATAACTTAAAGAAATTCGATATGCTGCTATCTCCATTTATCACGTAAGGTGTGAAGTAATACGATTCGCTGGTTTTTATATCAAAGGTTCTATCGTATACATCAGTGCCAACTTGGACACCTTCAATCGTGGCATACATAGCGATATCTTTACCATTTTTATCGCAAGAGATGATGAGCTTATTCTGGTCATCAATCACAGCAGCATACTCCATGCCATCCTGTGTTTTTCTACTCGACCATTGGCCTGCCTCACCATAGGCCAAAGCGTTGCTACACAGCAATGCGGTGACTGACGAAATTAAAAGTTTATTCATTTTTATTACTCCCCAACGTTCTTCATCTTAAAAAGAACGGTCTGAATGATGGTTATTTTTTGTAACGCACGCTGATGGAACCATCCACGACATGTTTCACTATTTCATAGTCAGGGTTATACGTAGCCAGGTTATGCGCTGCGATACCAAGGGTTGCGAACATACCTGCAACCCCGGTTGCGCCACCTAAAAATGTTGCTCCTGCTGCGGCAATACGCCCTTGGGTGTATACCCTGCATTTCAATCCGGCTGATTCTATCGTTGTCTCAAGAATTCGAACGGTACTGCCCATGTTTCCGGAGACACCCACAATCTCAAAGGTGCTTCGGGTATTAATAAGGGCTGCTATTTTTTCGGTACGAAAATCATCATATTGCAGTATTTCCATCGAAGGTCATTGCTCCTTGGTGAGTGATAGAGCCCCCAGCTCAAATACTGCGGCTGGGGGCTTGTGCTTTAACTCGTCGCGGCGGTTTTGAGAATGCGTTGCACACTGGAGAGGCTGATCCCCGTTTGTCTTGCTATCTCTGTTTTGGCAAGTCCCCGGTCGGCAAGAGCCAGCACTTCTTCTCCTCTTGCCATCGCGGTAGGTTTGCGGCCTTTGTACACGCCACGTTGTTTGGCCAACTCAATGCCCTCCGCCTGCCGCTCCAGCATCAGCTCCCGCTCGAAGGTGGCTATAGCACCAATCATGGTGAGCATCAGCTTGCCGGTAGGGGTCGAGGTATTGATCCCCAGATTCAAGATCCTCAGTGCTACCTGCTTGCTTTGCAGGTATTCCGAGATCTCCAACAGGTGACGGGTGTTGCGGGCCAAGCGATCCAGCTTGGTGACCAACACCACATCCCCTTCACGTACAAAGTTCAGTAACAGGGCCAATTGGGGGCGGTCGTCCCTTGCCCCACTGACTTTCTCCTGAAAAATCGTGCTGCACTCAGCCAGTGCCTGAAGCTGGGTGTCCAGGCTCTGCCCGACGGTACTCACGCGTGCATAACCCACCAGTGCCATGGTCTCCTCCTGGTCAATAGGGCAGGGTACAATGACGGCACAAGTCAAAAGCCTGAAACCAACCCTATTGACTTGAAAACAGTGCCTTTTTAGTGCGTATTCGTGCATGTCACTAGGGCCTGAGCTATTGACCCAGCGCCAGCAGTTGGATCCAGTAATGAGCCGTTCTGTGATTGCCGTGGATATCGATTTGCTAATGCAATCGGACTGGAAGTCGTGAACTGGGCCCTATAGGGAGGGCCTCATGATTCAGTAGAACCGCTTGCCCATTCCAGAGGGACATCAGCAGTTAACCGGGGGAAGGGGATGGGGTCCCTTTCCCCAATTTGTTGGTGAGTGGGCTCCTTCGTGGTTGCGGTTTCTGCGGTGCTCTGGTCGCTTGGCCTAGCGGGGCGTTAAGTGCTGTTGTCGCCACAGCGCCATTGAGACCATTTTCCGTCTCGTCGCTCTTGGCTTCGGGATAGAACTCCTCCAGCAGCATCGGCACCTCTTCATCGATATCCTCAAATTGGCCATTGCGCAGCAGGTCGCGAGCGGCCTGCTCCATCTGGTCGATGGCGAGCCCCGCCTCTTGATCACGCCGGGCGGCCTCCAGTGCTTGCCTGACTGCCTCAGTCAGGTTGGTTTCTTCCCGCAAGGTCAAATCCACGTAGTAGACCGGTGTGCGGTAGGACTGGGTAGTGCTCTTGGCCCGCAACCGTAGGGTGAGCGGCAGATAGCGGGTATGGCCCCCGCTCAAAGCCTCCAGGTACTTCAGCCGAGCAGCCAGAGTGCGCACCGAGTTGTAGCCGGTGGTGCGGAAGATAAAGCTACCCAACTCATCCCCTTGCCCCTCCACAAACAGGTTCAGTCGTCCGTACAGCTTGCAACCCTGTTGGCCTGCAAAGGCGCAGCGCTCAGGTCCAGGGCAGCTGACCTCCTCCATGCCTTGTGCCCCTACACGTCTTGCCACCTCCCCATTCCCGACACAGAGCGGCCTGCCGGTTTGCCGGTCAAACGCGCTGTATTCCGCCCGTAGATTCAAGTCGCTGTCGTTGAACAGCACCCGCACCGGAATGGCGCGGATCTTGGTCTGCTCCTGCCCTTGGTTATTCTTTTGCGATGAGTAGTGTTGATGCAGGGGATGGAGCAACCATCCCCCTTTTTGTTGTACCTGGGTGGTGAGGGTGAAGCTGTCGTCCTTCTCCGGCACCCACTTATCCTGTTTTTGCACCAGCTTGCCGATGCAGATCCGCCCGATCACGGGCGGGGTGATCGCCAGTCCTTTGATCATGGTGTTTGCCTCAAGGGTTGAATGGTGAAACGGCGCACGCCGGGTACCGGTTTGACGTAACGGGTGAGCAGGTCGGGATGATCCTGACCGAGCTTATCCAGATCCGGTGCTAGCCGGTCTTTACTGCGCTTCCAGGTGATCTTGCCATCGGCAAACAACCCGGCTGTCGCTTCACCCAAGGTGGCTTGCAGCCGCTGTTTGAGTTGTGACTCTTGTTGCTCGACAGCTTCCTTTTGCTGACGTAAGCGCAGTAGCTCCCCAAACAGCTGGTTGAACTCGGGAGAATCCGAGAGATCCAGCGTCTGACCATCATCGCGGGGAAAGAGCCAACTCAGGGCATGGGCGGCATCGCTGGAGCCGTCAGGTTCAGGTTGCTGATCTTGTTGCACCATCTGCCAGAACTGCGCTTCCCGCTCGGTGAGATCCTGGATCTTCTCCTCATCGCGCTCGATGCGATAAATCCGAAAATCCTGGCCGCCGATCAGCACTGCCACTTCGGCCCAGGCATGGCCGGTGACGGCCAGTTGATGCAGTACCTGACACTGGTAAGCCACCGGCACCCCTTCCTCCCACTGGGGGGCGCTGTGATAGCTGGCGGTCTTGATCTCCAGAATGCCCGGCCCATCGGGATGGCCGATTACCTCCCGGTCGAGGTTGGCGAGCATGAAAGGATGCTCGGGGTGTTGCAGCACCGCATTGACCCGGCGCACCTTGTAGCCGGTGCGTTTGGCATAGACCTGCGCCAAGACCGGCTCTAGCTCAATGCCCCACAGCACCGCTTCTTTGTGGGAGATATCTTCCGGCTCCTTACGACCAGTCTTCTCCAACCACAGGCTGAGCGGACATTTGTAGGGAGAGAGCCCCACTGCCACGGCGGCATCGGAGGAGCCAATGCCGAGTTTGCGGATAGCGAGCCACTGCTCGCGGGTTAATTGGGTAGTAGAGGCCAGCCGCAGGGCTTGGCCGTATTTGGCTTTTGCTTTCATGACTAGTCCTTGTTGACGGCATAAATGGCGACGCCCGGATTGGCTTGTGCCAGTCCGGGTGAGGTCGTTATGCGGTTTGAATGGGGACGAGGAATTACTGCAGCAGAGTGAGTGCCTGATTCAGGGCTTGGGATTTGAGTTGGGCCCCCTGACCGAACCAAGCGGAATCGAGCCGGTGATCTTGGCTGCGGGCACGACGGTGGTGATCCACGTATTCGGTGACCGCATTGACCAGCCCCCAGGCTGTATTGCGGGAGCTCGCAAGTTCTGAGCCCATGCCTGCGCCTTGATAGAGCTCATGCAGCCGTTGTACCGGCTTGGTGAGGATAATGTTCTCCTCGTCCAGCGGTTGCGCCAGCAAGTCGCTGAAAAAGCGTAGCGCCTCTTCAGGGGCCACGGGCCGCTGTGCCAGTGCCTTGCTCTGGACTTTGAACTCATCCCAATGGGAGAGCCCGAGCCCAAGCGACTCTTTGACGGCAGCGGCATCGAACTGAGTGGAGTGGGGCACCTTGATGGCGCCGGTAGCGCCGCGCAGTGCCATCTGCAAGGTGTTATTGCACACCACACGAAGCGAAGTGAACTGCGCCGTGGTGCAGAGCGTGCCGTCGCAGCTGGTTGCCAGCAGCAGATAGGATTTTACCAAGTCATTACCTTTGAGTTTTAGATCCTGGCCGGTCTTAGCCAGTGCCCACAGTTTGCGGCCACCTTTGAGCGAGCCTGCGGTTTCTAGCTCAAAGCCACCGGCTTCCACTAGGTCTTGATAGAAGTGCAGCACCTCGTGAGGCTGTACCACGTTGTAGCGGCTTGAGACCACCGACAGAGG